>NZ_JALBGX010000115.1:0-20388 GCF_023006465.1 Rhizobium sp. PRIMUS64
CTCGACCCGATGTTGCTGCGCTGGAGCATCACCATCATCGCCATCACCCTGCTCGCGCTTCTTGCATCCGGATGGCGCTACCATGGCGCCCCTTCTGCACCGCTCAGCAGCGGCGTCGGCCTGATCGCCGGGCTTTTCAGCGGCGCCGCACAGCTCGGCGGACCGCCGGTCGTCGCCTACTGGCTCGGCGGCAAGAGCGACTTCACGCGCGTCAGGGCGAATGTCGTGCTCTACTTCTCGATCTCGTCCGTTTTCAGCGCCATCAGCTATTATGTCGGCGGACTGTTCGTGCCTGCCGTCTTCGCGCTGACCGCCGTGATCCTGCCGAGTTATGCGGTCGGGCTCTACGGCGGCTCGAAACTGTTCGGGCTTGCCGAGGAGCGGACCTTCCGCATCGCCTGCTACATCCTGATAGCCGCCGCCGCGATCATCGGCATGCCGCTGCTCGATGGGGTATTGCGATAGATCCGCCCCGAGAAACCAGCTCGCTTCAATCGCGTTCGGCGATCATCGTCCCATGCGGATATTCGCCGTAAAAGCCGCGCCAATTGGCGACGGCGAAACCGAAAACCACCAGCGCACCGGCTTGGTGCAGCAGGCCCCAGTGAAGCGGCACCTGCATCAGCAGCGTGGCGATGCCGATCGCCGCCTGCAGCGTCACCAGCGCGAAGAGCAGGACGGCGCGGCGTGCATGGGTGGTCCAAGGTGCTGCGCGAAGGGCGATCACCATGTTGACCAGCGTCAATGCGAAGAGGGTATAGGCGCCGATGCGGTGGATGAACTGCACCGTCTTCGGGTTCTCGAAGGCATTGATCCAGAAGGGCTGCTGGATCAACAGATCGGAGGGGATGACGGCGCCATCCATCAGCGGCCAGGTATTGTAGGAAAAACCGGCGTCGAGCCCAGCCACCAGCGCGCCGAGATAGATCTGGAACAGCGCGAAAATGGCGATCGCGGCGGCAAAACCGCGCGAGCTTCGTGCCGGCGCCGGATCATCGGAATGTCTGGCGAGACCGCGCATGATCCACATGCAGCCGGCAAAGATCAGGCAGGCCATGACGAGATGCGTTGCCAGCCGGTACTGGCTGACGTCGGTGCGGACGGAAAGGCCCGAGGACACCATCCACCAACCGATAAAACCCTGCAGGCCACCGAGCGCCAGGATGCCGACGAGTGGCCAGCGCAGACGCTTTTCGATCCGCCCGGTCAGCCAGAAATAGATGAGCGGCAGCGCGAAGATCACGCCGATGCCGCGGGCGATCAGCCGGTGCGCCCATTCCCACCAGAAGATGCCTTTGAACTCATCGACGGTCATGGAATTGTTCAGCTGCTGAAATTCGGGAATGCGCTGGTAGAGGCGGAATTCCTCCTCCCATTCGGCAGCCGACAGCGGCGGAATGACGCCGTGGATCGGCTTCCATTCGGTGATCGACAGGCCGGAATTGGTCAGCCGCGTGGCGCCGCCGACGAGGACGAGACAGAAGAGCGCCAATAGCACGAAACCGAGCCAGAGACGCAAGGCGCGGCGGTCACGATTTTGCCTGCGCACTTCTCTCAGGATCGCCTGTTCCGTGGTCGGGTTTGCGACGGCCATGATATCTCCTTCTATCCGGCAGTTGATTTGCCCCACCGGCTCATGCAAAACAAGCCCCGAACCTTTGCGGCATGCCGTCGCGCCGGTTCGACCCATCCATTGCAAGAGATAGCCGATGCCCATCCGCCTCCGCAAATTTATCGGCACGATCCTGATCATCGTGCTCGTGCTCGTCTATGCGCTGGTGGCGAATACGATCGCGGTGGCAACGCTCGGCAACGCGCCCTGGTGGGGACACTTGCTCTACTTCCTGTTCACCGGCCTGCTTTGGGTGTTGCCGGCGATGGTGCTCATCAAATGGATGGCCGGGCCGCCGCAGAAGTAGGACCATTAACGGCCGAATAACCGTGATCCGCGGAAAACCTCGTCCATCGCGTGCGGTTAAACCAAATATACGTCTGGCGTACCTACCTTCCCGTTCAGCATTCTTGACCGGAGAAAACCGTGCAGACGCAAAAGCTCGATGTCCATGAACAGCCGTCCGACAAGGCGCTGGCCGAAGCGGCCATTTCGCGCTTGCGCCAGCTGAGCATGAAACTCGCCATGGCCGAAATCGACATCGAAGTCTTCGATACGATGCAGCCGCTGGAGGATGAGTGGCGGGCGCTGGAGCGCGACAATCTCCAGTCCCTGCATCAGAGCTACGACTGGTGCACCGCCTGGGTGAGCGCCTTCCAGCGGCCGCTTGCAATCCTCAAAGGCACCCATGCCGACCAGACGGCTTTCATTCTGCCGGTCGAAATCGTCAAGTCCCGGGGGCTCGCGGTCGCGAAGTTCATCGCAGCCGATCACAGCAACATCAATACCGGCCTGTTCTCCGAGAGTTTTGCAGAATGCGGCGGAACCATCGACGCCGGCAAATTCGCCAGCCAGCTTCAGCAGGCACTCAAGGGCCGGGCCGATCTGCTGCTGCTGCAGAACATTCCGCTGGAATGGCGCGGGCGACAGACCCCGCTCACGGGGCTGCCGATGGTGCAGAACCAGAATCATGCCTACCAGCTGCCGTTCCTTCCCACGTTCGAGGAAACGCTGAAGCAGCTCAACGCCAAGAACCGGCGCAAGAAATTCCGTGTGCAGTCGAAACGCCTCGAGGCGGCCGGCGGCTTCGAATACCTCATTCCCGGGACATCGGAAGAACAGCACCGCCTGCTCGATATCTTCTTCTGCCTGAAGAGCGCCCGCTTCGCCAGCCTCGGCCTGCCCGACGTCTTCGCCGACAGGGAAACGCAGACCTTCCTGCACGGCCTGCTCGACAAGCTGGATGACAGCAAGCAGTATTTCGGGCTGCAGATGCATGTACTCCGGCTCAAGGACGGGCATGAGGGTAAGATCGCAGCGATTTCAGGGATTTCGCGCAAGGGCGACCACATCATCTGCCAGTTCGGTGCGATCGATGAAGAACTCGTGCCGGATACGAGCCCCGGCGAATTCCTCTATTGGCAGACCATTTCGGGATTGCATGGCAAGGGCGTCGCGCTGTTTGATTTCGGCCTCGGCGACCAGACCTACAAGCGCTCCTGGGCGCCGGTCGAGACCCCACACTACGACGTGGTCCTGCCGGTCTCGCCGTTCGGTGTGGTCGCCGGCGCCGCGCACCGGATCGTCACCCGCGGCAAGGCGCATATCAAGGCGCGCCCGAAGCTCTATAAATTCGCCCAGGGCATCCGGGCACGGATCGGTTGACCGTTCAAGCTGCCCGGCCGAGCGTCTGCTCGGCCCCCTCGCCGCCTGACATCAGCACGACGCGCTCATAGCCTGCGGCCTGGAATTCCGTCATCAGTGCAACGAAAATGGTCTCCTCGACCTCAGGTAGCGAGAGGATGATCTCGACGTCCCGGCTGCGCGTCAGCCGCGAGACGCCAGCGACATCGGCCGAACCGCATTCGACCACCACGAGATCGTAGGCGGCGGCGAGCGCATCGAGCAGCAACGACAGCCGGTCGACACCGCGCATGGCGCGGCGCACGTCGCTCTGGCCTTGAGGGATGAGATGGCCATCGGAAAGGCGGTCGCCGTGGATCGTATCGCCGAATGCGGCCTCACCGCAAAGGAGATCGGTGACGCCGAGGGCGGCCTGGTCCTCGGCCATCAGTTCTGTGGGATAGCCGGAACCGGTCATGTCGATCAGGATGACGCGGCGGCCGGCGTCGGCGAGCATGCGGGTTAGCGAAACCGTCGCCGCCGAGCCATTGTCACCAGTCGGAGATATGGCGATTGCCAGCGGCGCGCGGCTGCCGGTGAGATAGTCTGCAACTGAGGCGACGGAGAATTCATTCTCGTCCTCTGGCGCCTCCTCGGCAGCCTCCGCGTCCTCGGTCGTATCCTCTTCGTCCGCGACAACGGCGAGCATGCTCGGCTGAACGGGTTTTCTGGCGGGAGTGGCAATCGGAGCAGCCTGCGGCACATGCTTCTCCTCGACGACCGCTTCTGCCTCGATTGCCTCCGGGGTCGCATCTGCTGGGCGGAGCGCCCGGCCGCTGAAGAGTTCGGTCAGCATAATGACGATGGCGCTCATGATCAGCGTCGCGACAGCAGCGACGACAACGATCGGCACCACCTTCGGGAAATAGGGATCGACCGGCTCAACAGCCCTGGAAACGATCCGCGCATCCGCAGGGCTCGAATTGCTGTCGGCACGGGAGGCGGCCTCGCGGTAGCGCACCAGATAGGTTTCGAGCAACTGACGCTGGGCGTTTGCCTCACGCTCCAGCGCATTGAGACCGACCTCGTCCTCACCGGCGCGCGCGCTAGTGGCCTGCACCGTCTCCGACTGTCGCTCGAGTTCGCTCGCCCTCAAATCCGCGACCTTGGACTCGTTCTCGATGCTTGCCAGGATCTTCTGCGTCTCCTGGCGGATCTGGGTGCGGATATCCGAGAGCTGAGCACGCAGGCTTTTCAGCCGTGGATGACTGTTGAGAAGGCTGGTCTGCAGATCGGAGATCTGTGATTGCAGGCCGGATTCCGTCCCCTTCAGCCGCTGGATCGCCTGTGAGGACATGATGTCGGGCAGCGTATCGAAGGCCTCGCCCGAAGACAGTGCGTTTCGCACCGCCTGCGCCCTCGCCTCAGCATTGGCCTTGTCGCCCCGCACGCGGGTCAGCTCGGCGGAGATATCGTTCAATTGCTGGGCCGGAAAAGTGGTCGTGCCGTTCGTCTGCAACAGCCCGTGCGACGTGCGGTATTCGGCGACCTTCTTCTCGGCTTCGCTGACCTTCCGGCGCAGGCCTTCGATCTCCGGCTCCAGCCAGCGGGTCGCCTCGGAATTGGAATCGAGCTTGGCGCCGCTCTGGGTCGAAAGGTAGACATTCGCCATGGCGTTCGGAATGGCGGCGGCGAGCTTCGGGTCCTTGGAGGTGAAATTGATGCCGATGACGCGTGAACCCGGCACCTGATAGACCTGCAGGCGCTCGACGAAGGCGTCGATGACGCGCTCTTCAGGCGGATTTTCCAGCGGGTTCTTCTTCAGGTGCAGCTTCACCAGGATACTGCTCATGGCCGAGCCGCTGGCGGCATCGTCGAATTCCGGCAGGTTATAGAGCTTCAGGTCGTTGATGACCCTCTTGAGGAGATCGGCCGATTGCAGAAGCTGCACCTGGCTGGCGATGTTCAGTTCATCCATCAGCGGACCGGCGCTGGCGTCATTGATCTGCTGCGTGCTGGCGAAGGCCGGCGCTCGGGGTTCGATGAGGATGCGTGTTTCGCTGCGATATTGCGGCGACATGATTTTGGCGCCGGCAAAGGCGACGCCCGCCCCCAGGAGGGTGATTGTCAAAATCCGCAGACGGCGCGCCCAGACCGCACGGACCAACTGGCCGAGGTCGATGTCCACATCCTGATCACGAGCTACGCCGGACATGCTCTTACTCCACAACAAAGGTGCCGTAAGCGTAAACGACCATGGTAACTCAACGGTTAATGGCGATCTCGCCGAAAAATGAGTGATGATCGATCGAGGAAACCAGGAAATTGCAAGCGCCCTTTACCGGGCATTAACCCTAACGGATCGATAACGACTGCACCGAGTTCATTTTTGTGAGCACAAGCGGATGTCTGTCGTCCAGCCCAAGATCCTTTTGGCCCTGAGCCTTGCAGCCATGATGGCAGCATTGGGCGGCTGCACGACGTACAAGCCGGCGCCGAAGGCCTTCAACGAGGCGACTATTCAGCCTTATACGCTGGACAGCGGCGATCGACTGCGCATCACCGTCTTCGACCAGCAGAGCCTTACCAACACCTATACGGTGGATCAGGCCGGCTATGTCGCCTTCCCGCTCATCGGCCAGGTCCCTGCCCGCGGCCGAACCCTGCAGCAACTCTCGGGACAGATAGCCCAGAAACTGCAGCAGGGCTATCTTCGCGATCCCGACGTCACCATCGATGTCGATCGCTATCGTTCGGTCTTCATCATGGGTGAAGTCGGCCAGCCCGGCCAGTATGCCTATGTTCCCGGCATGACAGTGCAGAATGCCATCGCGGTTGCCGGCGGCTTCACCAGCCGCGCCAACCAGCGCATGGTCGATGTCACGCGCAAGATCAATGGACAGGTGCTGACCGGCCGCATCAATATATCAGGGCCGATCATCGCAGGTGACACGATCTACGTTCGCGAACGGCTTTTCTGAGCGATGGAAAAACAGCAGCCGCTCCGCATCCTTCATTGCTTCAGGTCACCGGTCGGCGGAATTTTCCGCCATGTCCGCGATCTCGTCGAGGAGCACAGCAAGGCCGGCCATGAAATCGGCATCCTCTGCGACAGCTCGACCGGCGGCGAGTACGAGGACAGCCTGTTCGATGATATCCGTCCCTATCTCTCGCTCGGCCTGACACGCGTGCCAATCCGGCGTTCGATCAGCCCGTCCGACATTGCGACGATGTGGGACACATACAAGAAAATCAAAAGTTTGCGGCCGGATGTGCTGCACGGACACGGCGCCAAGGGCGGCGTGCTCGCGCGACTTGCCGGCTCAGCGTTGCGGGTGAACAGGTATCGCGTAGCCCGCCTCTATACCGCGCATGGCGGAAGCCTGCATTATTCGCGCTCCTCCCTCGGAGGACAGTTCGTCCTCAAGATGGAGCGCCTGCAGGAATATTTCACCGATGCGCTGGTCTTCATCTGCGAATATGAGCGCGATACCTACGCGCGCAAGGTCGGGCGGCCGCGGACGAAGACGAGACTGATCTACAACGGCATCGGCGAGCGCGATTTCGAGCCGATCCCGACCCGCTCGGATGCCGTGCATTTCATCTATGTGGGAATGCTGCGGGACCTCAAGGGTCCCGATCTGTTTGTCGATGCCTTCGCCAAAACGGAACGGCTGCTCGGCAGGCCACTGTCGGCGCTGATGATCGGCGACGGGCCGGATCGCGACCGCTACCGCGAAATGATGGTCGAACGCGGCCTTGGCAAACGCATCGGCATGCTGCCGGCAATGCGGGTCCACGAAGCCTTCTCCATGGCGCAGAACCTCGTCGTTCCCTCGCGCGCCGAAGCCATGCCCTACATCGTGCTCGAGGGGCTCGGCGCCGGCAAGACGATCATCGCAAGCCGTGTCGGCGGCATCCCCGAGGTGCTCGGCGCCGACAGCGCAGCCCTGGTGGAGCCCGGTAATTCCGACGATCTCGCCCGCGTCATGGCGGAAACGCTGAGCACGCCCGATTGGCACGCCAGGACGATGCCGAAGCCCGAGGCGGTGAAGGCGGTGTTTTCATCCGCCGTCATGGCACGCGATGTCCTGAAATTGTATCATGAGCTCGTCAACCCGGCTGCCAGCCAAGCAATGCCCGTCGCCTCGTAAATATTTCTTAGGGGCTTTCTGGTACTTCGCTTGCTGACAACGAGCGACGATGCCCCATGAACAAGCTGGCCCCATGAACAAGCTGGAAAAAGGCGATCAATTCGACGTCGAAGCGCTGCGCAAGCAGGTCTCCGACATCGAGGTGCGCGGCGACACGGGTGAGGAGAAGCCTTCCGACCCGACCGAAATCAACCCCTATGCCCGGCAGATTGCCGAACAGTTCCGCGACGGAACCAATTCGCCTGCCATCATCATCGGGCAATTGCGGCTGCTGGAATTCCTGGCGCTCTTCGCGATCGCCCTGATCGTCCACTATTTCTGGCCCGGCGACGGCAGCGATTCCCTGCTGATGCGGACCGGCATGGCGGCGATCGCTTCGGCCTTGACCGTCATCAGCCTGCAGCTTGCCGACACCTACACCATTCCCGCGCTTCGGGCGAAGCTGCGGCTGATGCCGCGCATCGTCGCCTCGTGGACATTCGCGCTTTTCCTCACAGTCGGGCTGTTCGCGCTCATTCGCGGCACCACATGGGCGATGGTCGACGCCTATATTCCATGGTTCGCCGCAGGCGCGCTCTTCCTTGCGGCCGAGCGTTTCCTCGTCGCCTACGGCATCCGCAACTGGGCGCGCAACGGCCTCATGGAACGCCGCGCCGTCATCGTCGGCGGCGGCGAGCCGGCCAAGGCCCTGATCCGCGTCCTCGAACAACAGGCCGACAACGACATCCGCATCTGCGGCATCTTCGACGACCGCGGCGAGAAGCGCTCGCCGATCATGGTCGCCGGTTATCCGAAACTCGGCACCGTGGCCGAACTCGTCGAATTCGTACGGCTGACGCGCATCGACATGCTGATCATCGCCCTGCCCCTGTCGGCCGAGGCCCGTATTTACGACCTTTTGAAGAAGCTCTGGGTTCTGCCGGTCGATATCCGCCTTGCCGCGCATGCCAACCGGCTGCGCTTCCGGCCGCGCGCCTATTCGCATGTCGGCTCGGTGCCGATGCTCGATATTTTCAAGAAGCCGATCCGCGACTGGGATTCCGTCGCCAAGCGCGGTTTCGACATCTTCTTCGCGCTCGTCGCGCTTGCGCTTCTCTGGCCGATCATGGTCGCGACCGCGATCGCCATCAAGGCGACATCGGAAGGCCCGGTCTTCTTCATGCAGAAGCGCCACGGCTTCAACAATGAAATCATCAACGTCTTCAAGTTCCGCTCGATGTACACCAACATGGCCGATCCCACGGGCAAGGCCGCGGTGACCAAGGGCGATCCGCGCGTCACCCGCGTCGGCCGCTTCATCCGAAAGACCTCGATCGATGAACTGCCGCAGCTCTTCAACGTGCTGAGAGGCGATCTCTCGCTGATCGGCCCACGCCCGCATGCCGTTCTCGCGCAGGCGCGCGACCGCGCCTTCGGCGACGTCGTCGAGGGTTATTTCGCCCGCCACCGCGTCAAGCCCGGCGTCACCGGCTGGGCACAGATCAACGGCTGGCGCGGCGAAGTGGACAATGACGAGAAGATCAAGTTCCGCACCGCTTACGACCTCTATTACATCGAGAACTGGTCGCTCTGGTTCGATCTCAAGATCCTGTTCCTGACGCCGATCCGGCTGCTCAACACGGAAAACGCCTATTGAGCGCGATCGAGGCGACATATTCCCGTGTCGCCCAGCCGCAGCGGATGACGCTGCGCCTGATCGGCTCGGCCTTTGTCGCCTTCGGCGTCTTCCTTTCCGGCTTCGTGATCGACGAGCCGGCGCCCTATGAACTCTGGATGGCGGGGCTGATCGGCCTCTGGTTCATCCTGGGCTTAAGGATTTCGCGCGGCGTGGCGCCGCTGCTCGCCCTTTTGCTTACTTTCAATATCGGCGGGATGCTGTCGCTGACGCAGATGAAGGACCTGGCGACGGGGCCGATGTATATCGCGGTGTCGACCTTCCTGGCGCTGACGGCAGTCTTCTACGCGGCGATCATCGAGGACAGCCACAAGCGGCTGCCGCTGATCTTCAACGCCTGGACCTTCGCCGCCGTCGCCACCTCAGCGCTCGGCATACTCGGCTATTTCCATGCCTTTCCGGGCGCGGAAGTCTTCACGCTCTACGACCGCGCCAAGGGCGCCTTCCAGGACCCCAACGTGTTCGGCCCCTTCCTGGTGCCGCCATCCCTTTATCTCATCCACGGCATCCTGGCCGGCGACCTGAAGAAATCGCCGCTGAAGGCCGCGGCCCTGCTCGTGCTTGCGCTCGGCATCTTCCTCTCCTTTTCCCGTGCCGCCTGGGGGCTCTTCGCGCTTGGCGTGGCGCTGCTGATCCTCATCATGCTGCTGAAGGAGCGCAGCGGCGCCTTTCGCTTGCGAGTCCTGGTCCTGTCGCTGGCGGCGATCATTATGTTGGTCGCCTCGCTCTTGGTGGCACTGCAGATCCCGAAGGTCGCCGAACTGTTTTCGGCGCGCGCCCAGTTGGTGCAGCAATATGACGGCGAACATCTCGGCCGTTTCGAGCGCCACCGGATCGGCTTCACCATGATGATGGAGCGCCCGTTCGGTATCGGCCCGCTGGTGTTCGGCACGATGTTTCCCGAAGACGAGCACAATATCTGGCTGAAATCGCTGACCACCTATGGCTGGCTGGGCTTCGTCAGCTATGTCGGCATGCTTCTCTGGACGCTGGCTCTCGGCTTTCGAAACCTGCTGCTCGACCGGCCGTGGCAACCCTTCCTGATGATCGCCTGGATCTCGGTTCTCGGCCATGCGACAATCGGCAACGTCATCGACATCGACCACTGGCGCCATGTCTATCTGCTGCTTGGCACGGTCTGGGGCTGCGCGGCACTGGAAGTGCGCCACAAGCGAAGAGTGAGGGGGGCGGTGTGAGGTCTTGCCGCCGACAGCATCGGCTGTCTATTTCGTCGCTCCCGCCGTCAGGCCGGCAATGAACCGTCGCTGGAAAACCAGATAAGTCACGATTAGCGGGAAAATCACGATCACCGCGCCGGCGGTCAGAACCGGCGTGTTGACGGTATAACGCCCTTGGAAAAACAGCATGCCGAGCGGCAGCGTCCGATAAGCGTCGTCATTGACCAGAATGAACGGAATGAGAAACTCGTTCCAGGTCCATATGAACAGAAACAGCGCCAGCGTCGACATTGCCGGCACCATGAGGGGGATAACGATCTTGCGCAGGATATAGAAGCGTCCGGCGCCATCGAGAACCGCCGCTTCGAGAACTTCTTCCGGCAGCTGCTGCATCGCGCTGGCGAGGAAGATCGTTGAGAATGGTATCGACATCGCGATCTGCGGCACAATCAGAGCCGCATAGGTATTGATCAGTCCGAGATACCGCATTTCATAATAAAGCGGGATGATGAAGGCTTCCGCCGGCACCATCATGCCGAGCGTCAGGATAGCGAACAGCGTACGCCGCAGCGGAAATGACAGGTATGCGAATGCAAAGCCGGTCAGCAGGCCCAAAAAGACACTTGCAGCGACGACGGGTATGACAACGATGATCGAATTCCAAAAGTAAATGTTGAAATGTCCGGCATTCCAGGCATCGACGTAATTTTCGAAATGTGGATACGCCGGCAACGCGAATGCACCCTGCAGAACGTCAGCCTTGCTCTTTATTGAGGTTAGAAGCAGAAGCAGGAAGGGGATGATCGTGACGAAAGCAAGAAGCCAGAGGACAATGCGGAGGAATAGCGGACCGGCCGAAATGTTAAATGAACGGCCCATCAAGCCACTCCTTTATGCTGCGATCCTACAAATCGGTGAATTGCATAGTTGATTACGAATGTGAGTATCGCGCCCACAATGGCGATGGCCGCTGCGGCGCCGAACCGATTAAGCTCGAAGCCGAGCTGATACATGTAGATATTCGGCACAAGCGTAGCGTTGGCTGGTCCACCCCGGGTCATTGTAAAAATCAGGTCGAAGCTTTTGATCGAGGCTATGACCGTCAGAAGCAAAACCACCCTTATTTCAGGCAATAGAAGCGGCAGCGTTATCCAGAAAAAGGTTTTTCGCGCCGAAGCGCCATCGACCTTGGCAGCGTCGAAAAGAGACGGGTCGATGCGCTGAATTCCGGTCAGGAAGATGACCATGCAAAAACCGAAGAAATACCATGTGGCAACGATCCCGACCGCGGGGAGCACAAAATTGAAATCGCCCAGCCACGGCAGCGCGAAGGCGCCCAACCCCACCGCTCTCAAAAACTGGTTGAACGGGCCAAAGGCAGGATTGTAGAGCCATGCCCAGATGATGCCCAACACGGCAGTCGGCATGATATAAGGCAAGAACAAGAAGGTCCGCAGGGCGAGTTGTTCGCGTTGCTTCAGGTTCCAGACGCAAGCAGCAAGAGCTATACCGAGCACGAGCGGCAGGACACAGTAGAAGATCATAAGCTCGGCATTGTTACGCAAGGCAATATAAAAACGACTGTCAGAAAAGAGATCGGCGTAATTGCCCAAACCAACCCACTTGGGCATGCTCAAGCCGTCCCAGCTGGTCAGGCTCAAACCCAAAGCCGCGAGGATCGGTCCAAAGACAAAAGCCGCGTAGAACAGCAATCCAGGCAATAAATAGATTAAATTGGTATGTTGCGAGCCATCAAGTGCGGAGCGTTTCATCCAGTACTCCATAAAGCCAAAGCTGTGATCATCGCGCAGCAAGCCGATCGCAGTGCTCATTTATTTGGATCGACGAGACTCAGGCCACGACCGCAGGGGACGGTCGTGACCAGCGCCCGCAGTCTTTATTTCTTATCCTTCAGGTACGCCTGATAATCCTTGTCCATGGCATCGACAAAGGCTTCGGGCGTGATATTGCCGGACAGAAGAAGCGGCGTGTTGTCGTCTATTGTCTTCAGCATCGTTGGGCTCGACCAATCGGGGTAATGGCCGAGAGCGTCGTTTGCGTTGAGTGTCTTCCACATTTCGATGCCGGAGCTGAGGAGCGGCGTGAGCTTTGGCTTTGCGTCAGCCGCGAGCGAAGTTGCCGGGAGATAGCCAGCATTGGCCCAGGTTTCCGCAGCCTTCTCTGAAACCATATAGTCGATATATGCGCCGGCTAGGTCCTGTGTTGGCTTAGTTTTGGCAAGGCTCGTTATCGCCCAGGCAAGATCCACACCCCCGACACTCATGGGCTTGGAAATGCCTTTCGGGGCGGGGATGGCCATGAAGCCGATATCCGGATTGTGTTGCATGTCACCGAAATACCAGGTCCCGGAGATAAGAAACGCGCCCTGTCCGGAAATGAAAAGCTGGACGGCGTCGTCACCCGAGATGCCTTCGAAACCAGGGAAAAAATAACCGCCCTGTGCCCACTGCTGCACGAGTTTGGCGGATTCGATGTTCCCCTTGGTGTTCCAGGAGCCGCCTCGGCCGTAGATCAGATCGTCAAGTTCGGCGCGATTGCTCGCGTCGATATGCGCTTGGTCGATGGCGCCGATCATATGCAGGGCCAGATGCTGCTTTGCCGAGCCCATCATGAAGGGCGGAACCCCCTTTTCCTTCAGCTTGTCGAGATCGGCCAGGAACTCCTCGAAGGTTTGCGGCAGCGCTACTCCTGCATCGGCGAGGATCTTTTTATTGTAGAAGAGGCCAACGATCTCGCCGAGGCCGGAGATGCCGTAGGTCTTACCGACCCCAAATTTTCCATCCTCCCAGCGGTCTCGAGCAAGCACGGAATCCGACTGGAGCTTATCCCAGCCATATTGTTTGATGTAGTCGTCGACCGGCAGGAGCAATCCTTCCTTGACCATCGCCCCCATGTCACCGGCACCTTGGTTGACCTTCGTGATGACAGGGCCATCACCCGCTGAAACCGCAAGCTTCAGCGTCAGCTTCATGTCATCAAAGGTGCGGGCAGTGCGTTTGATAGTGACGCCGGGATGGGCAGCTTCGAAGTCCTTGTTAAGCTGCTCTATGACCGCACTCTGGCCTTCATAGGTTTGGTCATCCCACACGGCCAGGTCGTCAGCGCGCGCGGCTGCCGAAAGGCCAAAACTCAGAAGCGCCGCGCCAGCAAGCGCGACAGCTGCTTTCAATCCGTATGCCGGCAGTATGCTGATCGATTTCACAGTTCTTTTCATCTGCTCCACCTCATCTGGTTTATTCTCCACTCTCCGCTCAGGCCTTGCGCCAAGCACCGGCCGAACGTTTTCTTCCCCCAGAGCTTTGCCTGGCTGGCGAATCTGAGGTAATCGTCAATGCATCCGCACCTCTCGCGACCTAAAATGACAAAGCGCCACGCAGGAGGTGGCAAAGTGATGGACACCAGCTGCTTCATCCGCCCCGCGATTGAAGCGGATATCGACGCCTTTTTCGACATCTGCCTGAAAACCGCGAATGGCGGTCATGATGCCAGCACGCTTTATAGCGACCCGCATCTGCCCGGCTACATCTGGTCGGTACCCTACCTCAAGTTCGCCCAAGACTTTGCCTTTGTTCTCGTTCAGGACGGCCAGCCGGTTGGCTACGTCGTGGGGGTACCGGACACCGGCGGGTTCGACAGAGACTTGCAGACAAACTGGTGGCCGTTCGTCCGCCAGCAGGTTGCGGGACTGGCACCCACCCGTCCGCGCGACGCCGACGTGATGGAACGAATTCAAAATCCGCGCAGCGGAACGGCGTGGCTTCAAGACCAGTATCCGGCGCATCTTCACATCAACATCCTTCCCGGACTTCAGGCAAGCGGTTGGGGACGCAGGATGATCGGCACGGAGCTTCAAGCGCTTCGAAGCCGCGGGGTCGGAGCCGTGCATCTCGGTGTCGACCCAAACAACGAACGCGCCAAAGGTTTCTACCGTCACCTTGGCTTTTCCGAATTCGAGCGCGATGGCTCCGTCGCCTTTGCTATGCGGATTGACCAGGCATTGGGTTGAAGTACTTCCTGGTTTCTGCGAGGCACGGCAAGGCCCTGTCTCGTAGGTATAAGGACCCTTGATTGGAGAAAATCTCACACGCCCAGAGCTGCCTGCTCCCCACAAGGCGAGATCAGCGTACCTATCTGGATGAACGTTCGCCTGAAGGCGTGGTGCCATCATCGGCAGTAGAACAGGTTGCTCGGCGGAAAGCTGTCCATCAATCGAGGGCTTCATCATGAGCAAATCCTCGGCAGCCAGGTTCAAGGAGTCGGGGGAACGCGAAAGAGGAAAGAGCTAGCTAAACCTAGCCTAATTCTTCTTCGGGCGATCTTGACGGGCGCACGGCTAACCAGACGATACGTATGGCGCATACTTCTACTCGACCCTCTTTATTTCATCGCGCATTTTCATCGCACGTTAATCTCAAGCCTACAGCTGGCCTCCCATTTGTCAAGGACATAGACAAATTACTTACTTCGATGTATTGAATTCCAGTTGGTCGCGATGATTGCCAACTCAATACCGCCCCCATTAAGTATGTGCTCCGAACTAATTGGACTGAGCTAGCCGGATGGCAATGACATCTTCTGTCGCACAGACTCCGATCGCACGAAAAATTTCAACCAATGCCGTCATCCGAACCGTGTTCGCGAACGGATCGATCTCTCGCGCCGATATTGCCAAGCTGACCGGCTTGTCAAAGCAGACGATTTCCGATGTCGTGCGCGACCTCGAGGATGACGGATGGCTGAAACCAGTCGGGCAGACTGATGGTCGCCCGGGCCGGAATGCGATCACCTATGAAATCAATGCCAGGGCGGGACTGGCCGTCTCTATCGATCTCGGGAGCACCAAGATTGCTGCGGCTATTTGCGATCTGTTAGGGAATGTGGTTGCTGAAACCAAAGTATCCACCGATCCGCGCGGCGGAATGCATCTCGTCAATCAGTTCAGTGATCTTATCGTGGAACTCGCACTTGCGGCCGGGACGACTGCCGACAAACTTCGTCTCGTCGTTCTCGGCAGTCCCGGTGTGCTCGATCCGGCCACCGGACATATCAACGTAGCGCCAAGCATCCCCGGCATCGACGCAATAAATCTGCGGCAAGTCTTCAGCGACAGAATGGGGATACCCGTGATCGTTGAAAATGACGTCAACCTGGCCGCGCAAGGGGAGAAATGGCGGGGACACGGTGTCGAAACCAGCAATTTTGCTTTCGTTGCTCTCGGCACGGGCGTCGGCATGGGCATCATCGCCAACGGAACTCTGTTGCGCGGCGCGCGTGGGGCGGCCGGTGAAATCGCCTATCTTCCGATCGGTGGAGATGCTTTTGATCCTGGTGGATTTACGCTTGGAACCTTTGAGAGTGCGGTCGGCAGCGTCGCTATGTTGCGCCGCTACGTCGGTTTCGGCGGGCGTAATGCATCCACCGTGGCCGATCTCTTCGCCGCGTTTAATGCGGGAGAAACAAGCGCCGTGGCCGCAATCGAAGAGACGGCAAGGCTGGTCGCAGTCGCCATTGCTGCGATCGGAGCGGCACTCGATCCTGAACTGGTAATCACCGGTGGCAGCATCGGCGCAAGACCGGAACTCGTAAACGCCATCCGCGGTTTCCTGCCGCGTTGCACACCTTATCCGCCGCGGATCGAGATCAGTCGCTTTGGGAACCGGGCCGCCCTCATGGGAGGAATGGGAATCGCGGTCGAGCGCATGCATGACGATCTATTTGGGGTAAAATTGAGGGAAGTTTGAAGAGTGTGTGCCTTAGGAAGCGAAACCGGCCAACGTGACAGCGCGGCCACTTGAGAAGCGCTGGAAATGCGCTAGATTTTTGATCATGATAACAGCAACGCAGATACGCGGCGCGCGCGCCATGATCGGAATGAGCATCGAAGAGCTCGCCGCCGCTAGCGGGCTGCCGGTCGAGACCGTGACAGCGCTGGAAAACGGCGAATTCGCGGGCGAGCCGCACGCGCTGTTCGATGTGCGCAGCACGCTCGAGGCGAACGGCATTATCTTCCTGTCGAGCGGCAATCAGGATGAAGGCGGCCCCGGCATCCGGTTACGCGCACGCAGTTCCAGCGATGACGGCATCCGACCGGAAAACCTCAACGCCGCCAACGACGACTGACGGAACCAATCGGTCGCCCGAGCGTTTTGCTGTCCCATAACATATCGGGGGCAATCTCTTGAATCGCAGCAATGGTCTCTACGTCATCATCGGCGTTCTTGTCGTCGCCGTCATCGGCCTCGGCGCCTATATTTTCCACGAGGAAAACAAGCCGCAGGGGATCGAGATGAGCATCGGTAAGAACGGTGTCTCGATCGAACAGAACTGATCTTCAAAGATAGGTTTTTGCAAGGTCGGCGAGTTTGCCGCCGTCCTTCACGCCCTGCCTGTAGAGCTGAATGATGACCGCACCAATCCGCTCGGCCTCCGGCGTCGTTTTGACGAGGCCGCGTTCATCGCAGACCTTGTCGAGCACTTGTGAAAGCAGATCGAGATCTTCCGAAAATAGCGGTAAATCATGCGGATGAATTGATGACCGTAACATCATGCCGCAATCCTCCGAGGGCAAACGCATCCACGCTTGGATCGCCGGCCGCCCTCCGCAACCGTCATGAAGTCATTATGCGCGAGGGCCTGAACTTTAGCAACTGCGCAAATTCCCGTGGGACAAAATTTGGAACAAAATTTTGTCCCACGCGTTGTGGCCGCGTTTTGTAGCAGGAATCCATGAGTGCAGATGTGAGTGAAAAACGCTTTCCCTCCCCCGTCCGGGTCGTTTCTCCAAACAGCAGCCTGATCGTTTCCACCGTCTGGGAGGCCGCCGAATATCTGAAACGGTGGCCGAGCAAGCGTGGGCGCGATTATCGAGTTGCGCGCCAGCACTGCCTGGATGCGCTCGACGGATTGTGCAGCCCGCGCGCAGCACAGACTTCCTTTATCACGGCAGCGAAAACGGCAGGATTGCTGGTGTAACAGGGGTTAGCTGTTGCGGCCGCCCGCGGCGACTCGTTGGGGATGGATGGAGCCTTCCATGATCACCTTGGCAGTAATCTCAATCACCCGCTCCTCGGCGAGTTCGGCAAGCGCGAGGGCGACATCGCCTTCCGACCAGCCGGCTTTGACGGCCTCGTCCGACAGTGCCTGGAACGCGCTGGCGAGGCTCTGCCTGCAAGTTAGATTGTGCTTCATATCCGCCATGCGCTCGACTAGGCTATCTGTGATCGGGATAATGTTAATCTACACATATTCGCGAGAATGCGAAGAGGTTTCAGATTTTTTTCAATCCAAAATTGGGTTGATAACTTCAAAACTGGGTATAGCCTTAACAAAAGGCAACAAATACCGCCTCCCCCACTGAGGGAGTACCAAAAAGAACTAAAGGATTTATTTGCGATGCACTCTCAAAGAGTATTTCATCGCCTTATTTATTTTAAATGGTCGACGCGGCCGGAGCCGATGCAGCGACCCCTTGGGCCACGAGAATGCGGAAAACCCGAATGCGGCCCGTTTTCAGCATCTTCTCGGCACCCTGTCAATCAGCTTCGGGATCCCGATGGAGCGGGCGTCGGGCGCGTTGGAGGATGTCGCGCGCAGTCGGTACAGCCAAACGGCGGGCGCTCCCTTAGCCTAAGTAGCCGCGAACGCCTTCGGTGTTAATCACCTTAATACCACAACGACACCACACTCCCGTCAAAGTCCGCCCTACCATTGCGGTGGCGGCTCACTTCTTCAGATTTTCAGGAGGTAAAATGTCTATCGAACTAGACGCGACTACCTATGTACACGCCAAGCCGGCGACAGCCCATTCCTATATTTTGCCGGCCGTTGTCGATGTTCTCGAGAACAGTTTCCAGGAGGCAAATGAAACGGCAGTCTTCGACCTCGGTTGTGGCACCGGCGGTGCTGCCGCCGTGCTTGCGGAAAAAGGCTATGACGTCGTCGGTGTCGATCCCTCCCAGGACGGCATCGCGAAAGCGAGAACGGCCCACCCTGATCTTTCGCTGGAAATCGGTTCCGGTTACGAAGATCTTTCCAGCCGGTATGGAACCTTCGATGCGGTCATCAGTCTCGAGGTGGTGGAGCATGTCTATGATCCCAAGGCCTTCTCGACCACCATTTACGATCTGGTGAAGCCTGGCGGCATCGCGGTCGTATCGACGCCTTTCCACGGCTACTGGAAAAATCTGGCTCTGGCCGTGAGCGGAAAGATGGACGACCATTTTATGCCCCTCAAGGACCATGGCCATATCAAATTCTGGTCTCCCGAAACGCTCAGCACGCTGCTGGTCGAAACTGGCTTCGAAGACGTCGAATTCGAATATGTCGGAAGAATTCCGTTGCTGGCGAAATCGATGATCGCGATCGCTCAGAAACCGCACTGAAGGCGGCCCCAAGGCCCGCCGCCGTTTGCAATGGCGGCGCTATAGCTCGCCTGCAACATGAACAAATGACATTGTCGTTCGGGACGTTCGGTTCCCGTTTCAGCATTTCTGCCTATGTCTCGTTCCGTTTCCGCCGCTAGCGGGACGCAAAAAAATGAGATTCTGACTGGGATTTCAAGGGGATAAATGGTCGGGGCGACTGGACTCGAACCAGCGACCCCTTGACCCCCAGTCAAGTGCGCTACCGGGCTGCGCTACGCCCCGACCTGCCGAAACGGCTTGCTTCGTTTAGTTTTTCAGCGCGTGCAATGCAAGCGGAAAAACTTCGCCTCCAACAAAAAGGAAGCGGTTTGCCTGAATGCTCAGATCGGGGCGAGCTTCAGCCGGCCTTCGGCGGTCTGGCGGGGCTGCCATGCCTGGTAGTTGGCGATCGAAAAATGCGGTGTTTCGAAAGGTGTGGCGTGGGTTTCGGTGATGACGGCAACACCGGCGCCGGCAGCTTCGCCGGCGAGAATGCCGGCGACCGCATCTTCGAAGACCAGGCATTTTTTCGGATCGACGCCGAGGCGGCTTGCGCCGAGCAGATATCCTTCGGGGCTGGGCTTGCCTGATTTGACCTCCTGGCCGCTGACGATGACCTTCGGCATCGGGATGCCGGCGGCGGCCATGCGGCGCCTGGCAAGCTCGATCGGCGCCGAAGTGACGATTGCCCACCTGCCCTCGGCGATGGCGGAGAGGAAGCGGACGGCGCCGGGGATCTCGACGATGCCGGAGACATCCTGCATTTCCTCGGCGAGCAGCAGATCCGCCTCGTGGGCCGGATCGACGCCGGGCAGGCCGAGCCCGCGGATAACGTCGGAGGCGCGGATGCCATGGATCGTCTTCAGGAAGACCTCCGGCTCGAAGCCGTGGCGTCTTGCCCATTCGCTCCAGACGCGTTCGACAACGGCAATGGAATTCAGCAGCGTTCCGTCCATATCGAAAAGGAAGGCATCGTAGGACCTGTCGAGGATGTCATGGAGAGCGGGCACGGGCGTTTCCTTGCGGGTCCACAGCGCGCCGCTCGTCTTTGAAGACGCGCAAAGGACGCTGGGACATTTTGAAGCTAAGCAGGCGAGTAACGGAGAGCGGCGGCAGCGTCAACGTCAGTCGTTGACGTCGGGATGCGTGACGTTTCTAACGTCGGCCAGACCGCGGGCAGCATCGCGGCTGCCAGTCGCAGCAGCGGCTTCGAAGATGCGGGTCGCATCGCCGTACATTTTGAGATTGAGATAGCAGTAGCCGCGCAGAACCATCAGGTCGATACGCTCCTGCTGCAGTTGGGCGCGCTGATCGAGGTAGATGAGGGTTTCGCGATAACGACCGGCGTCAAAGGCTGAAAGCGCACGGTCGGCGAGGATCGCCACCTGAAGCTCGGCGGCACGCTGGCGGTTTTGCGGCGCCTTGGTGGCTGCGACGGCGGCATTGCCGGAGAGGCCGGCGCGGAGATAAGCGAGGCTCTGGCCGTAGGCTGCGTCTTCACGGACCTTGCGGGCCGGGCTTCGCAATGCCGCCTCGAAGGCCGAGACTGCCTCCATCGGCCGGTTGATATCCATCAGGCACCAGCCGCGCGACAGCGCGTCGGCCGGGCTGAGCTGTCCCGCATCGATTGTCGTCGAGCAGCCGCGCGTCTGGCGCCGACCACGCGGAACGGTCATCGTCTCCATTGCCGGCCCCGCCGCGCGAACGACCACTTCCGACCCCG
>NZ_JALBGX010000116.1:0-20261 GCF_023006465.1 Rhizobium sp. PRIMUS64
CGAGCTCGCCAAGGGCGCCTCGGCGCGGGAGGCCGTCGCCATCGCAAAGGATTACCTTGCCGGCGCGGTCGCAGCTGCCGGACACCTCACCGTCGGCTCCGGCCACGGCCCGGTGCAGCATTTTCATGCGCTCTGGAAAGACGATATATAAGCACTCGCTCAGCGAACATGCCGCCAATCGAAAACGGCCCGGCCTTCCCGGGCCGTTTTGCGTTCGCGCCTACTTTGCGTTGAAACCGCAGCGACTGCGGCGGGGCGTCCCTTTCTCTCGTTGAAAAACCTTGTTGACAAGCCCTGCCAGATGGCCAAATCTATGACACTAAAAGGGGATACATTCCGCAATAACGGAATAACTGGAGGAATGACAGGTGCCAGACCTGCTTGTGAGCTTGTATTCCACTGAGCTCGCCGACCTGAGACAGAAGGCCGGCGATGTCGGCGTCTCCATCCGCCCGGCCCTCCCCCCGGAACTGCATCTTATCGTCAGCTGGGTTCGCGAACAGTTCAGCGAGAACTGGGCAAGCGAAGTCACAGTCGCCTTCTCCCGTCAGCCCGTTGCCTGCCTGATCGCCGTCGACGGCGGCAAGCTGCTGGGCTTTGCCTGCTATGACACGACGGCGCGCGGCTTCTTCGGCCCGACCGGCGTCGACCCCGAAGCGCGTGGCAGGGGCATCGGGCTCGCCCTCTTTTCCGCCTGCCTTCAGGCCATGAAGACGCTCGGTCACGCCTATGCCTTCATCGGCGACGCCGGCCCGGTCGATTTCTACGCCAAGACCGCAGGCGCAATCGTCATCCCCGCCCCCGACAAGGGCATCTACGAAGGCATGCTGAGAAGCACGCCGAAATGACCATCTGATCCGGAGTTACAGAATTGTCCTCGACCCCGCTCGCCCTTTTCGTCGGCCTCCCGAATCCCACTATTTCGGATGATGAATTCGCCCTCTTTCGCGAAACCAATCCGCTCGGCCTGTTCGTCGGCCGGCGCAATCAGCGCGAGCCGGAACAGACGAAGCGGCTGATCGACCGCTTCCGCGAGGCCGTCGGCCGCGACGACGCGCCTGTCTTCACCGACCAGGAAGGCGGCCGCGTTCAGCATCTCGATGCCGGCCCCTGGCCGCTCTTCCGCAGTTTCGGCCAGTTTGCCGAACTTGCGCGCCGCGATTTCGATCTCGGCAAAAAAGCACTGCGCCTTTCCTCCCAGGCCATGGGCGCGATGATGACGGAACTCGGCCTTTCCAGCGGCTGCTCGCCCGTTCTCGACCTCGTCTTCGAGACGACGAGTGCGGTCATCGGCGCCCGCTCGTTCGGCCCTGATCCCGATTTCATCGCTGCCCTCGGCCGCGAGGTGGTCGATGGCCTGCTCGAGAGCGGCAACATGCCCGTCATCAAGCACATTCCCGGCCATGGCCGCGCGACGCTCGACTCCCACAAGGAGCGTCCGGTGGTCGACGCCAGCCGCGAGACGCTCACCGCGACCGATTTCAAGCCCTTCGTGGCGCTGAAGGATACGCCCTGGGCGATGGTCGCCCATGTCGTCTATTCGGCCTATGACGCCGAGCTGCCGGCGTCCGTCTCGCCCATCATGCACGACGTGATCCGCAAGGACATGGGCTATGACGGCGTGCTGATATCAGACTGCATCTTCATGGAGTCGCTCTCCGGCTCCCTGCCGGAACGCGTCAAACAGGTGCTCGACGCAGGCTTCGACATCGCGCTCCACAGCCACGGCGACATTCCTGAAAGCGAAACCGCCGCCAAAGCCGCCCGTCCGCTGACGGAAGCCGCCCTGCAGCGGATCGCCGCCGGCAAGGCCCGCCTCGGCAATCTCAAGGTCGATTTCCGCGCCGCCCATGCGCAAGTCGAAGACATGTTTGCAAGCGCGCTGGTCTCCTGACCGGCACGTCATCTCTCACCGCATAAGAAAAGGGGAATAACACATGAAAAAATATCTTCTTGCCGCCGCCGCCCTGACGCTGCTTTCGGGATCTGCCGTGGCGCAGACGATCCTCACAGCGAATATCGAGCCGGCGACGACCTGGGTTCGCAACTTCAATCCGTTCAACCAGACCTCGTCGCGCCAGTCCACGCTCGACTTCATCTACGAGCCGTTGGTCATCTTCAACCGCTTCGACAGCAACAAGCCGGTCTATCGCCTGGCCGAAAGCTTCAAACTCTCCGACGACCTGAAGAGCATCGATTTCAAGCTGCGCCCGAACCTGAAATGGTCGGACGGCAAGCCGTTGACCGCAGCCGACGTCAAGTTCACCTATGATTACCTGAAGAAGTTCCCGGCGCTCGACTTCGTCAGCATCTGGACCTTCATCACCGATATCCAGGCCGTCGACGCCCAGACGGTACGCTTCACGCTCGCCAATCCGAGCTCGCTCGCCGCCGAGCAGATCTCGCAGCTGCCGATCATTCCCGAACATGTCTGGAAGGACGTCGCCGATCCGGTCACCTTCGCCAACGAGACCCCTGTTGGCAGCGGCCCGCTGACGGAAGTGCCGCGTTTCACCGGCCAGACCTACGACCAGTGCCGCAACCCGAACTATTGGGATAACGAGCATCTGAAAGTCGATTGCATGCGCTTCCCGCAGCTTGCCGACAACAACCAGATGCTGACCGCAACGGCCGACGGCACACTCGACTGGGGCGTCTCCTTCATTCCCGATATCGACAATGTCTACGTGTCCAAGGATCCGGCACATTTCCACTACTGGTATTCGCCAAGCAGCATGGTCGCCTTCCTGTTCAACTTGGAAACGGCGAACGAGAACAACAAGAAGGCCTTCAACGACCTGAAGTTCCGCCGCGCCGTCTCGATGGCGCTCGACCGCAAGACGATGATCGACGTCGCCGGCTACGGCTATCCGACGCTGAACGAAGACCCCGGCCTGATGGGTGAGCTCTACAAGAGCTGGGCGGACCCATCCGTCAAGGCCGACTTCGGCAAGTTCGCAACCTATAATGCCGACGCCGCCAAGGCCCTGCTCGACGAGGCGGGCTACAAGGACAAGGACGGCGACGGTTTCCGCGACAATCCCGACGGCACCAAGATCTCCTTCTCGATCATCGTCCCCAGCGCCTGGACCGACTGGATCGATACCGTCAACCTCGCCGTCGAAGGCATGCAGGCGGTCGGCATCGACGCCAAGATCGAAACGCCGGAGGAAGCCGTCTGGACCGGCAACCTCATCAACGGCACCTTCGATGCGGCGATCAACAGCCTGCCGGCATCGGCTTCGCCCTATTACCCCTACAAGCGCGCTTTCAGCGCTTCGGATAAGGGCAAGACCCGCTTCACCGCGCAGCGCTGGTTCTACCCGGAGGTCGAGAAACTCGTCACCGAGTTCACCCAGACCGCCGATCTTGCCAAGCAGAAGGACGCGATGAACAAGGCGCAGCGCATCGTCGCCGAAAACATGCCGATGATTCCGGTGTTCAACAATCCGAACTGGTATCAGTACAACACCAAGCGCTTCACCGGCTGGTCGACCAAGGAAAACCCCTTCGTCAATCCGTCGATCTCGCGGACCAATCCGGCACGCCTGCTGAATCTGCTCGCTCTCGAGCCGGTCAAGTAAGCATCACGATCTCCGGAAGCGGCGTAGAAAGCGCCGCTTCCGTCACGACGGAGTCCCCATGGCTTTCCTGCTTCGCCGCCTCGTCTTCTACATGGCAGCCTTCATCGCGGCAGCGACGATCAATTTTTTCCTGCCGCGGCTGATGCCGGGCGATCCGGTGCAGATCATGTTCTCGAGCGCCGGCACCGAATTGCCGCCGGAAAGCCTGCAGGCGTTGAAGCTCACCTTCGGCTTCGTCGACGGTCCGCTCTGGCAACAATATCTCACCTATCTCGGCAGCATCTTCACCGGCGATCTCGGCCGCTCGATCAAGTATTTCCCGCTGCCCGTCACCTCGGTGCTCGGCCATGCGCTCATCTGGACGGTCGGGCTGATGGGCACGGCCACCATCGTGAGCTTCGCGCTCGGCACCTTCCTCGGCATCGTCGCCGCCTGGCGTCGCGGCAGCAAGTTCGATGTCGTCGTCTCCGTCGGCGCGATTTTTGCCACCTCGGTGCCGGCCGTCGTCACCTCGCTGATCGTGCTCTTCATCTTCGGCTTCACGCTCGGCTGGTTTCCGAACGGTTATGCCGCCGACCCATCACTCGATCCGGCCTTCAGCCTGCAATATATCGGCAGCCTCGCCCATCATGGCATCCTGCCGATGGTGACGCTCTGCACCGTGCTGATCGGCGGCTTCACCGTCACCATGCGCAACAACATGATCAACCTGCTCGGCGAGGACTATATCGTCATGGCCCGCGCCAAGGGCCTTTCCGACCGCCATGTGATGCTCTGGTATGCGGCGCGCAACGCCCTGCTGCCGACCGTCTCCAGCCTTGCCATCGCCATCGGCACCATCCTCGGCGGTTCGCTGGTGACGGAGGTCGTCTATAACTATCCCGGCCTCGGCAATATTCTCTATCAGGCGATCCTCGCCCGCGACTATCCCGTCATCCAGGGCCAGCTCCTCATCATGACCGCGACCATGCTGATCGCCAATTTTATCGTCGACGTCAGCTATGTGCTGCTCGACCCGCGGCTGAAGGGAGCATGAGATGAAGAACCTGCTTCAAAACCGCAAGGCGCTGATCGGCCTCGTCATCATCGCTTTCATCGTCTTCGTCGCGATCGCAGCGCCCCTCCTGACGCAATACGACCCGGCCGCCCGCACCGGACGACCGCACCAGGCGCCGTCACTCGACCATATTCTCGGCACCACGCGCATCGGCCAGGATGTCTTCGCCCGGCTGATCTACGGTGCCCGCACCTCGCTTGCCGTCGGCTTCGGCGCCGGCCTGCTGATCACTCTCGTCGGCACGGCACTCGGCATCATCTCCGGCTATCGCGGCGGCAAGACCGACGAGATCATCAGCTTCTTCACCAATATGGTGCTGGTCGTTCCGAACCTGCCGCTGCTCTTGGTGCTTGCCGCCTTCATCGGCCAGGCAAGCCCCCTCGTCATCGCCCTCATCCTCGGCGCCACCTCCTGGGCCTGGGGCGCACGCGTCACCCGTGCCGAAACGCTCTCCGTCAAGCAGAAGGATTTCGTCAAATCGGCCGAGATGATGGGTGAGCCGCAATGGCGCATCATGACATTCGAGATCTTTCCCAACGTGATTTCTATCGTCGGCATCAATTTCATCGGCAGCGTCATCTTCGCGATCATCACCGAAGCGACGCTGGAATTCCTCGGCCTCGGCGATCCGAGAGCGATCTCCTGGGGCACCATGCTCTACAACGCGCAGAAGGCCTCGGCCCTTTCGGTCGGCGCCTGGTGGGATATTCTCACCCCCTGCTTCGCGCTCGCCTTCCTCGGCATCGGCATGTCATTGCTGAACTTCGCCGTCGACGAGATCGCCAATCCACGGCTGCGCACCGGCAATCATCTGAAGCGCTGGTCCCTGCTCGTCCGTTCCGGGGAGGGCCGCCTGTGACGCAGCCGCTGCTCTCGGTGAGAAATCTGACAATCGATTATATCGGCGAGGAAAAGGATTTCCGCGCCGTCAAGGATGTCAGCTTCGATGTCGCACCCGGCGAGGTCTTCGGCCTCGCCGGCGAATCCGGCTGCGGCAAGAGCACCATCGCTTTTGCCATCAGCCGCCTGCACAAGCCACCGGCGCTGATCCGCAAGGAAAGCCGCATCCTGCTCGATGGCCGCGACGTGCTCAGCCTCGACCGGCAGGCGCTCAGTGCGTTCCGCTGGCGCGAGGTCGCCATGGTCTTCCAGAGCGCCATGAACTCGCTGAACCCGGTGCTGCGCATCGAGACGCAATTCTACGACATGCTACGCACTCACAAGAACATGAGCCGCGTGGAAGCCCGCGAGCGCACCGCCGAGATGCTGACGCTCGTCGATATCGCGCCGGATCGCATGCGCGACTATCCGCACCAGTTTTCCGGCGGCATGCGCCAGCGCATCGTCATCGCCATCTGCATGGCGCTCGATCCGAAGCTCGTCGTCATGGATGAGCCGACGACGGCGCTCGACGTCGTCGTCCAGCGCGAAATCCTGCAGCGCATCAACGAACTGCGTCGCAGCTTCGGCTTTTCCGTACTGTTCATCACCCATGATCTCGGGCTGATGGTGCAGTTCTGCGACCGCATCGGTATCATGCTCGCCGGCAAGCTGGTGGAGCAGAACACGGCCGAGGCGATCTACAGGACGCCCAAGCATGACTACACGAAAAAGCTCTGGGCCTCCTTCCCCTCGCTGCATGGAGGAGTGCTGCTATGACAGACGCCATTCTCGCACTCGACCAGGTGACGAAGACCTTCGGCCATGGTTCCGGAGCCGTGCATGCGGCACGCGCCATCTCGTTTTCGCTGCATGCCGGGCGGGCGCTGGCGCTCGTCGGCGAATCCGGCAGCGGCAAGACCACCTGCGCCCGCATGGCGATGCGCGAATATCTGCCGACATCCGGCCGGATTCTCTACAAGGGCCGGCCTGTCGAGGCGGCGAAATCCGCTGAGATCGCCCGTTACCGCCGGTCGGTGCAGATGATCTTCCAGGACCCCTTCGCCTCGCTGAACCCTGCCCACACCATCGCCCATCATCTTCGGCGGCCACTGAAGCTGCATCGTCCGGAGATCAAGGGGGCCGAGATCGACGTCGCGGTCCGCGAACTGCTGCAGCGCGTCAGGCTCGATCCCGATCTCGTCGCGCCAAAATATCCGCATGAACTCTCCGGCGGCCAGCGCCAGCGCGTCAACATCGCTCGCGCCTTGGCCGTCAAGCCGGAGGTGATCGTCGCCGACGAACCGACCTCGATGCTCGACGTCTCGGTGCGCCTCGGCGTGCTGAACCTATTGAACGAGATGAAGCAGGAAATGAATCTCGGTCTGCTCTACATCACCCATGATATCGCCACCGCCCGTTACGTCGCCGAGGACATCGCCGTGATGTATGCCGGCCAGATTGTCGAATGGGGCAGCGTCGCCAAGGTGATCGATAATCCGCTGCACCCCTATACCCGTCTGCTGCTCTCGGCCGTACCCGATCCGGATGTCCGCTTCGACGACCCGAAGGCCTGGCTGAGGCCCGACGAGGTGGAGGACATCCGCCGCCGCTCGGCCGTGCCGCAGGACAACATCGTCGAATTCGAGCAGGATCATTTCATCCGGATGATCTGAGGCCGGCTTGCTGGCCTCATCTAGCGCCCTATGCTAGGGGACGGTCTCTTTCATATGAGGCAAAACCGTCATGCTGCCCTGGATCCAGCTCGATTCCGCGACCATTCCCGGTGAAGGCGGCGAACTCAGGCTGAAGCAGCGCGGCAGCGAATTTTCGATCATGCTCGGCGCCAATGAGCTGATGAACAGCCGTCTCAGCGGCTCGGAGGAAGCGCTGGCAACGCTTTCCTGGGAACGAATCAAGGCGCACCCGAAGCCAAGGATCTTGATCGGCGGGCTCGGCATGGGCTTTACCCTGCGCGCTGCTCTTGCCGTCCTTCCCGAAGATGCCGGCGTCATCGTCGCCGAACTGGTGCCGGCCGTGATCGCCTGGGCACGCGGGCCGATGGCCGAGGACTTCCAGGGCTGTCTCGACGATCCGCGCGTCGGCATCCATCAGGGCGATGTCGGCGAGGCGATCCGTTCCGGTAAAGGCGCCTATGATGCGATCCTGCTCGATGTCGACAACGGCCCTGATGGCCTGACCCGCAAATCCAACGACCGGCTTTACGATTTCGCCGGCCTTCGCGCCGCCCGCGAGGCGTTGCGCCCCGGCGGCGTGCTCGCCGTCTGGTCGTCCGGTCCGGACCCCGATTTCACGCGGCGTCTCAAGGACAGCGGTTTTTCCGTCGATGCGGTCAACACACGCGCCAACGGCAAACGCGGCGGCGCCCGCCACGTCATCTGGCTGGCGGTCAAGCCGGCGAAATGACGTTCAAGCAGAAGCAATCCTCCGGGCGGCATTGATGGCGCGGCGAGCGCCGGAGCGCAGCTGCGCTGTCTCGGCACCGGCAATGACCAGATCGAAGCCGAATTTCAGCAGCTCGCCGGCCCGCTCGCCGTCCCCGGCGAAGGCGCAGGCGAATTTGCCGTGGGCGCGGCAGCGCGAAACCGCATGCTGCATGGCGCTGTCGATCTCGGCGGCGTTCGGCGCAACCTGGTCGCCGTTCGACAGGGCGATCGAAAGATCGGAGGGACCGATGAAGATGCCATCGATGCCGGCAACGCCGAGAATGTCGTCGATCGCCTCGAGTGCTGCCCGGGTCTCGACCATGGCGATGGCGACGGTGAGCGCGTTGGCGTTTTTCAGATAATCATCGGCCGACAGGCCGGTATGGTTGAGTGCCAGCGACGGTCCCCAACTGCGGTCACCAAGAGGCGGGTATTTCGTGGTCTTGACAAAGGCTTGCGCGTCTTCAGCCGAATTGATCATCGGCGCGATGATGCCGGAGGCTCCGGCATCGAGCAGGCGCGAGGCGGAAGCGAAATCACCGACCGGTATGCGCGCCAGCGCTGGCTTGCCGGCAAGCCGCACCTGGGCGACGGCATTCGCTGCCGAGGGCATGTCCCACATACCGTGCTGCATATCCAGCACGATGGTGTCGAAGGCCTCCTGCGCCAGGTGATTGGCGAGCGTGGCGTCCGGAATACCCACCCAGGCGGAGATCATGCCGCCCTGGTGGTTCCTGATCCGTGCCGCGAAACCGTCGATTTCCGCTGCGCTCATGCCATTCTCCTCAGTTCATTGGCTCGATCAGAAGGGTTCACGGCCTCATCCTCTCCGGTGTAGCCGCGAAAGGACGATCATGACCACGACTCCCAGTCCCGCCAGGATGGCTCCCCAAAGGATCCAGATCGTTTGCCTGATCATGAAGCTGGACGACGGATAGGGAAAATAGCCACTTCCCTGGCCGATCCAGATCAGTCCGAAGATGATCATAAGCACTCCGAGAACATATCCGATCGTTCGCCACATGCTTCAGCCGCCTTCCCTATCGATTCGATCCCACAATGGCGACCGGCGTCGTTCATGACAAGGCTTCTCCTGGGCACAAAAGTCGGCGTTGAGGCGTGGTGAGCCGCAAGGCTGCTGCTAGCCACCCAGATCGGCGGTGCATCCATGTGGCGCTTTTGAAATCCCGATACAGACCAGGAGAACGAGATACACCCGCCCACTTACCGAATGCCCTCTCTATTACTCATGTTGCATAGATCGCTAGCAAGCCACGATCCAGTACGGGAGGAAGAACTCCATCGAATCTCGCAAATCCGAAGGAATCACAACTCGCTGAAATCACTCAATTCTTTTTGAGGCAGCCTCTCATGCGCTTCAGCAACCCAGCCATGGTCATAGTGATTATTGCTGTACGCCCAATGAATGACTTTAGATTCGTGAAAATATCAATCACTATGAGTCGCGTACGATCCCAACTAACGAGTCCAAGGCCGAACCATATTGCTTGGCTTTTCTTTGGTCTCTGATGATGTTTCACGCGAATTCTGCTGGGTAGAGCACGCCGGACATTGCCGTGCTGGAGTTTGGATGAAAAAGGTGGCGCCATGACCCATATTGCACTTCGCTCCCTAGCCAAGGGACTGGGTTCCTTTGTCCTTCCGCAACTGCGAAATACGCACGTAGAAGGGGGCACTGCTTCTGCGCGCCACTGTTATGACCTTTTCTTTCGCCACTACGGTCACCTAGCGCCTTGGCTGAACGGCAAAAGACCTGAAGTATTGGTCGAGGTCGGCCCCGGAAGTTCGCTTGGCGTTGGGCTTGCCGCACTGCTTGCGGGCGTCGACACGTACATCGGGCTGGATTTGCAAGACCACCGGAGCATCGAGCACGATCTTGAAGTGCTGAACGGTTTGATTGAACTCTTCGGCGAGCGGGCCGCATTTTGGGATAACACCGTATCGGGCGACATCTTTTTTCCGCCGTCACCGACAAACTTCGCCTGGGATCGGATAGATGGGATCGTGCAACAGCGCCTCAGTGGGGAGGCAATCGACGCGCTGAAGGCGGACCTCGTGAATGGCAGCGAACGATTAAAGTTCGTCGCACCATGGACCGATTTCAACGTACTGCAGGCGGGTGTGGCTGACTGGCTGATGACGCATTCAGTCATGGAGCACGTGGACAACCTCGTTGATACCTATATCGCTATTGCCCGGTGGCTGAAGCCAGGAGGGTTTGCGACGCACCTGATCGACTTCCAATCTCACGGTCTGTCAAGCGACTGGAATGGGCACTGGATTTTGAGCGCGCCCACGTGGACGATGATGCGTGGACGACGACCCTACCTGATAAATCGGAAGTGGCGCAGCCATCACATCAATCTGATGCAGGAGAGCGGCTTCGAAATCCTTGCGGAACTCCAGTACATCCGTACGGACGGACTAGGACGGAAGGAATTTCGAACGCCGTTCACGTCAATGCCAAATGGTGACGAAAAAGTTGCGATGAGTTTCTTTGTGACGAGAAAAATCGGCTAAGAGTCGGACTCGAAAAGGCTTCAACTATACCCATATCTTGCGAGGCGTCTGGTGAGCATGCGGATGTGGCGATGGTTATCCGGGATAACCGCCGTCAAAGCCCTTCCGCCATGCGACGCGGCTCGAGCTAGCCGACCTTCCCCGCCTCGTTCACCAGCCAGGCACTGAGCCTTTCGCTGTGTGCGCTTGGAGACCGCGGCGGCACCAGCCAGTAACCGCGGTCCTGCGCTTCCAGCGGCGGGCCAGCTTCGACAAGCATGCCCGCGGAAAGCAGCGTATCGACGAGCCCCATCCAGCCGATCGCCACGCCCTGGGCGCTCAACGCCGCCTGAACGACCAGCGAGTATGTGTTGAAGCTGATATCGCCGCGGCCGGCATTGATGTCGCGGAGGACGGAGAATTCGGTCAAATAGCCGCGCCAGTCGAACCAGGGTGATGGCAGCGGCGTGTCGAGATGGATCAGAACCGCCTTGGCAAGCTGCCGCGGATCGCCGAACGGGCCGTTGCGATCGAGAAATTCCCGCGTGCAGACGGGCACGACCTTTTCCCGCAACAGCAGCGTCCCGATGGCGCCGAATTCCGCCCGCGTGCCGAAAACGACCGCCACATCGGCCTCGTCACGAAAATCGGCCGCAAATCTCTGCGTTGCGACGATCTGTATATCCGTTTCCGGATGAAGAAGACGAAAGCCATCCATGCGCGGGATCAGCCAAAGCGATGAGAAGGCATAGTCGGTTCTGAGCCGGACGACCGGCCTTTGGGCCTCGGCATGGAAACTACGGGCGAGTGCATCGATATCACCGACCGCCTTGGCGGCAACTTCAAGAAGCCGCTCGCCTTCCGCGGTCAGCGCCACGCCGCGATGCTGGCGGCGCAGCAGGTTGACGCCGAACTGCTCTTCCAGCCGGCGGATCTGATAGCTGACGGCAGGCTGGGTCAGCCCGAGAAGCGTTGCAGCTGCCGAAAAACTCCCGAGTCTCGCGACCTCGACGAAGATGCGCATCCACCCAAGCTCAGGCCGGCGGTCTGACATAAAAATTCCTTTAGGCAACGATCGAAAAAAGCTAGCTTTACAACCACGATAATAGGCGTTTCAATAAAATCTTCAAATAGCATAGGAGAAACCGGATGGCGCGCCCGAATATTCTCATTCTGATGGTCGATCAGTTGAACGGGACCTTCTTTCCCGATGGCCCGGCCGATTTTCTTCATGCCCCGCATCTGAAATCATTGGCCGAGCGTTCCGTGCGTTTCACCAACGCCTATACGGCAAGCCCGCTCTGCGCACCGGCGCGGGCCTCCTTCATGTCCGGACAATTGCCGAGCCGAACCCGCGTCTATGACAATGCGGCGGAATTCGCCTCTGACATTCCGACCTATGCGCATCATCTGCGCGCTGCCGGATATCAGACGGCGCTTTCCGGCAAGATGCATTTCGTCGGCCCCGACCAGTTGCATGGCTTCGAGGAGCGCCTGACGACCGACATCTACCCGGCCGATTTCGGCTGGACGCCGGACTATAGCAAACCCGGCGAACGCATAGACTGGTGGTATCACAATCTGGGTTCAGTCACCGGTGCCGGGATTGCCGAGATCACCAACCAGATGGAGTATGACGACGAGGTCGCTTATCACGCCGCCCGCAAGCTGTTCGATCTCTCGCGCGGACACGACGAGCGTCCCTGGTGCCTGACCGTCAGCTTCACCCATCCGCATGACCCTTATGTCGCGCGCCGCAAATTCTGGGACCTCTATGAGGATTGCCCGGCACTTGACCCTACGGTTGCTCCGATTGCCTTCGAGCAGCAGGACCCGCACTCGCAGCGTTTGATGAAAGCCTGCGATCACGATGCTTTCGACATCAGCGATGAGCAAATCAGGCGGGCAAGGCGCGGCTATTTCGCCAATATCTCCTATGTCGACGAGAAGATCGGCGACATTCTCGGCGTCCTGGAACGGACCCGCATGGCCGAAAACACGATCATCCTGTTCGCGTCCGACCATGGCGACATGCTCGGCGATCGCGGCCTCTGGTTCAAGATGAACTTCTTCGAAGGATCGGCCCGCGTTCCGCTGATGATGTCGGTGCCCGGCTGGAAGCCGGGACGTATCGATCAGCCCGTCTCCACGCTCGACGTGACGCCGACGCTGGCTGCTCTTGCCGGGATCGATATCGCCTCGCTGAAACCATGGACCGAGGGCGAGGATCTCGTGGCCCTTGCCGTGGGCGCCGGCAGCCGCAGCCCGGTGCCGATGGAATATGCCGCCGAGGGTTCGGAAGCGCCGCTCGTCTGCATCCGGGACGGACGCTATAAGCTCTCGCTCTGCGACAAGGATCCGCCGATGCTGTTCGATCTCGAGGCCGATCCCCGGGAGCTCGACAATCTGGCAGGAAAGCCGGCGCACGCCGACACCCTGGCACGGCTTGTCGAACAGGCACGTCGGCGCTGGAACCTTGCCGATTTCGACGCCGCCGTGCGCGAAAGCCAGGCGCGCCGCTGGGTGGTCTACGCGGCGCTGCGCAATGGAGCCTATTATCCCTGGGACTTTCAGCCGCTGCAGAAGGCCTCGGAGCGCTATATGCGCAACCACATGGATCTGAACGTGCTGGAGGAAAACCAAAGGTTCCCTCGCCAGGAATGAGCAAGAAGCACTTCTGATTTAAGCCGTCTTGCGCGCCGGCGCCTTGCGCAGGAAATCCTCGATGAACGCCTTCTGCAGCAGGATGCCATCCCATTCATCCGGGAAGAAGGGCGAGTCGTAGATCAGCGTGAAGGGACCGGCGTAACCGGCCCTCTCGCACATCTCCAGGCACGTGCGGTAATCGTCGGCATCGAGGCCGGTAGCGCCGTAATCGGCCTTGGCATGGCAGATTTCCGCCCGGCCCATGATGTCGGCAAGGCCTTCATATTTGGCCGGCGCCGGCCAGTTGCCGAGGTCGCCGTTGAGGCCGACCTTGCCGTCCAGCCGGTCCAGCAGCCAGTTCATTTCGACCGGCGACGGCAGCAGATCGAACCAGTTCTCGACGACGATGCGGACGCCGCTGCCTTCCGCCTTTCCGGCCAGCCAGTTCAGATGATGGGCGGCGCGGGTAAGGTTTTCCTCCGTCGGCTTCTGCTTGCCGGCAATGACGCGCATCCTCTGCGCCCCGAGGGCTGCGGCGATATCGATCCACTCCGCCATCCATTTGACATCGCGTTCGGCCGTCTCCGGATGGCTCGGATCACCGTCCTCGACGAGCAGCGTCTGGAACAGCACGTTCGAGGCCGCCATTGCGTCACGCAATTCGTTTATATAGGCGGCATCGAGGCTCGGTAGATGGAAGGAACAGACCTCCAGCCGGTTGACGCCGCGCGCCGAGAGCGCCGCCGGCACGTCGATCAGTGCCGCGGCGCCGGGGCCATAGGGTTCTTTCGCCGCAGCACTTTTGTCAGGATCTGGGCTATAGGCATAAACGGCGCCGAGCAGCCGATGCAGCGACCATGTCGAAACCGCGAAACGTCCGTTTTGCAAAACCTGCACTTGCTTTCCTCCGGGATCTCCTCATGCCATCAATGGCAACTAAATCCGGCCGGTTCAATTGCCAATTCAGGCAAAATCGTCGCGGATGACCGGCTCGGCGGCAAGAGCAATCCCCAGCAGCGCTTCATCGCGATGGGCGGTGGCCGAAAGCAGCAGGCCGACCGGCATGCCAGCCTCGCCGGTGCCGCAGGGAATGGAAACGCCGCACCAGTCGAGGAAATTGCCGAGCGCAGTGTTGCGCAACGTCTTGTTGTTCGTCGCGAAGAACAGCTCGTCATCCTGCTCCAGCGGCCCGATCGGTGGAGCGACATGGGCAACAGTGGGAAAGGCGAGCAGCCGGTCGCCGACCAGGCGCTCGACATCGGCGATCAGGCGGCGGCGCGCCTCGAGGATCGCCAGGTAATCCGGCAGCGTCGTCTTGCTTCCGAGACGGGTACGCATGACGACACGATGATCCATCTTGTCAGCGTCCGGTCCGGCCAAGCGTTCGCGGTGAAGTGCGAAAGCCTCCGCCGTGACCAGCGGACCATATCTCGTCATCAGATCGAATATCTCGTCAAAGGCGGGAATGACGGTGCGGGCAACATGGGCGCCGGCCTTTTGAAGACGTTCCAAAGCGGCCTCGAACGCGGCGACGACGCCGGGTTCGGCGCCGTCGAAGACGACGTTTTCGGGCACGATGAGTTCCAGCCCTTGCAACGGGCGTTCAATGACCGCGGGCGCCGTCAATCCGCGCATCGCCGCATCGATCCAGACCGCGTCCCTGACGCTGCGGCAGAGCGGCCCCAACGAATCCAGGCTCTTTGCCAGCGGATAGACGCCTGCCATCGCGTGGCGGCCGCGTGTCGCCTTATAGCCGACGATGCCGTTGAAGGCGGCGGGAATACGCACCGAGCCGCCGGTATCGGTGCCCATGGCGACCGGAACCAACCCGGCCGCGACGACGACGCCGGCACCCGAGGACGAGCCGCCGGGAATCCGTGGGAGATCGGTGCCGCGCGGATTTACCGGCGTGCCGTAATGCGGATTGATGCCGAGGCCGGAAAAGGCGAATTCGCTCATATTGGTGCGCCCGACGGCGACCATGCCCGCCTGCTTGAGCAAAGCGACAACAGCCGCATCGCGCTTGGCCGGCATGTCCTTTGCCAGAACGACGGAACCCGCCGTCGTCGGCAAGCCTTCGATGTCGAAAAGATCTTTCCAGGCGATCGGAATGCCGTCCAGCAATCCAAGCGAGCGCCCTTCCCGCAGACGTCGCGAAGAAGCGCGCGCCTCCTCCATCCCCCGGCTTTCGAGCAGAGTGGTGAAAACCGCCTTGTCGGCATGGTTCGCGATGGAATCGAAAACCGCCTCGGCCACCTCGACCGGATCGGCCGCGCCACCTTCAATGAGGACCGAAAGTTGCGCGACCGACATGGCGCCGAAGGATTTGCTCATGGGACTATCCAGAAGAAAGATGTTCCTCTCTGGACTACCCCGGATCATTCCGGTGAACCAGAGCTTCACGATATTTTGCGTTTATTGGTACGATTTTTTGAACACTGCGTTTGAATATCGCCCCTTCAATTGCCACGATCGAAGACACACATGCTGCACGCATGCGGAAGCGGTTCGGCACGAGGGTGAGAGTTTGCTCTAGAGAGACCGGCGCCGCATGTGTTGCAGGAGTAATTAGAATGACAGATTGTGAAACTTTAAGCCGTCGCCAGGATATGGTGACCCTTCATGCAAAAGAGGACGAAACCGCCGGTTTGGGCGAACGCGATTATGTGGAACATGTCCGCGCCCAGAAACTTTCGGCCTTCGAACGCATAGTCGTGGTCGGAGCGCTGGTTCTCTTGAGCTTTGCGGGTTTTGCCGCATATTCTTCCGGCAATACGGACCCGATGACGACATCGGCCATTGCCGCCCCGGCCGGCGATAACATGCCGCAGCATCCGGCCTACGGCCATTGCCGCGACAGCAGCCCCTACGCTGAGAGCGTCTGCTAACAGGAAAGCCACCGCATAATTCCTTAAATCGGAATCGATTTAAGGATAAAATTATGCGGTAATTTTAAGTGCTACAGCGTCCTTTGTGCGTCTCAAAAGACGCACGGCGCTGTAGATCGCCGGGCATGGAGACCTTGAGCCCAGGCTGCATTGACAGCGGGAAGGGAAAAGAACCATGGCCGGTGATGTCGATTATAATCTCGATCGCTTCATTGATGCTCAGAATGGCGTCTATGAACAGGCGCTCTCAGAGCTGAAGGCCGGGCGCAAGACCTCCCATTGGATGTGGTTCATCTTCCCGCAAATCGCCGGCCTCGGCACGTCGGCGATGGCCGAAAAATATGCGATCCGCTCGGCCGAGGAAGCCGGCGCCTATCTCGCCGATCCCATTCTCTCAAGCCGGCTGCTGCGCTGTGTCGAGGCGATTCTGTCCGTCGGCGGCCGCTCGGCGCATGAAATTCTGGGCTCACCCGACGACCTCAAGCTACGCTCGTCGATGACCTTGTTTGCCGCGATCAGCGACCATGGTTCGCCCTTCCACCGGGCGATCGAGCATTTCTATCAGGGAAAATTCGACGAGCGGACGATAGAGATCCTTGGCGCGGATTAACGGCCCGGCCTGCTCTCCAGCGTAGCAATCTCCTCGGAGATCTCGCTCAACCGCTGACGTAAATCGATGTCGGTGCCATCATCGACCTCTTCCTCGCCGAAGCAATAGCGCGCATCATGAAGCTCCAGCTTGGCTTCGAGCTCGGCGCGTTTGTCATATAGGCGCTTGAGATAGACGTAGTTCATCTCCCTGCCTCCACATCGCTCCGGTGAGGGGAAAACGGCATGGAAGCGGTAAGGTTCCCCCCGCTGATAATTCAGCGATTGAAAGTGCCAGCGTCCTTTGCGCGCCTGAAAAGACGCGCGGCGCTGTAGAGAGGGCGGTCAGGCGAAAGAAGCGATCGCCGCGTGGCAGGCCTTGGCGAAATGACCGCAGCAGCCGGCAGCGCCCATGGCCTGGCGGCTGACGCGGGCACCCTCGAGCAGCAGCGTCAACGTATCGGCAAGAAGCTGGGGTTCGCGCGCGCCGGCCGCCGAACAGAGCGCGGCCAAGCGATCACGCTGTTCGGCCTTGTGCCGCTCGATCATTTCGTGGGCGGGATGGCCCTCGCCCTTCAGCTCGATGGCGGCATTGGCGAGATCGCAGCCGGCGGGCTCGCCGTTCAGACACTGCGCCCGCAGTTCCACCCAGGCGTCCAGCTGGGCGCGCGGATTGCCGGGATAGGCCGCATCCAGATCGCGCCAGATGGTACCCGCCTTTTCGGAGGCGCGGCGCAGCGTTTCGCAGACGAGTTCGTCCTTTGAGCCGAAATGCCGATAGAGCGTCATCTTGTTGGTCAGAGCCGCGTCGGCAATGGCGTCGACGCCGATGCCGCGGATGCCGCGCTCGCGGAAAAGCTCCGAGGCGGTCGAGACGATACGCTCCCGCGGCGGGATGCGATCTTCTGGAACGGCTGCGGAGATTTCATTCGAAGTTTCTGATTTTTTTGCGGACGTAGTCCTTGACATCAATGTGACCGATCGGTAACAAATGCATTGTTACTTACCGGTAACACCACCTAACGCGAAAGTCAATGCCGAGGGCATGGCAGCGGAAAGTGGAACACGGGCGACCGCCCACGAAAGGAGGACAACCATGACAAAGACCAGAGATGACCTGACGATATCCGAAGCCCTTCGCGACCCCCTGATTGCCATGGTGTTGCGCGCCGACGGCGTGAAGCTTGAAGATTTCAAGCAACTCCTGGAGACGGCCGCCCGCAAGCGCGAACCGCGCTCGACTTCGGTGGGCAATATGATCGGAGCACTCGCAAACCGCGCCAATCTGCCGGCCATGCCCTGCTTCGGCTGACAAGCCGCCTGAATAGCTTGGGGATCTCTCCCTGCCCCCGTCAAGGGCTGCCGTCATAACCCGACGGCGGCCCTTGCCGCTTTAGAGGATCGGCTTGCCGCCGGTGACCGCGATTGTCGTGCCGGAGACGTAGCTCGATAAGGGATCGGCCAGCATCACATAAGCCGTCGCCAGCTCGGCCGGCTGGCCGGGCCGTTTCATCGGCACCTGCTTGCCGAAATTGCTGACGCTTTCTTCGGGCAGTGTCGAAGGGATGAGCGGCGTCCAGATCGGCCCCGGCGCCACCGCATTGGCGCGAATGCCTTTATCGGCCAGAAGTTGGGCAAGGCCGGCGGTGAAATTCTGGATCGCGCCCTTGGTCGTCGCATAGGCAAGCAGCGTCGGGTTTGGACTGTCCGAATTGATCGAGGCCGTGTTGATGATGGCGCTGCCGGGTTTCATATGGGCGACGGCTGCCTTGGTCAGGTAGAACATCGAATGGATGTTGACCTTGAAGGTCAGCTCCCATTCCTCGTCGCTGATCTCGTCAATGCTCTTGAAGCTTGCCTGATGCGCGGCGTTGTTGACCAGAATGTCGATACCGCCAAGTTCCTTGACCGCCGTCTCGACGATCTGCCGGCAGTGGGCCGGATCCTGGATGTCGCCGCTGACGAGGATAGCCTTGCGTCCGGCCTGCTCGACGAGCCGTTTTGTCTCATCGGCATCCTCATCCTCGTCGAGATAGGAGATCACCAGATCGGCACCTTCCCTGGCGTAAGCGATTGCCACCGCGCGGCCGATGCCGCTATCGCCGCCGGTGATGATCGCCCGCTTGCCTTTCAACCTGTCGGCGCCGCGATAACTCTCCTCGCCGTGATCGGGAATAGGGTCCATCTGCGTGGTAAAACCAGGCATCGGCTGTTTCTGGGATGGGAAAGGGGGTGTCGGGTAATTTGGCATCATGACCTCCTGCGTTCAGGGGGCAAACTCAGGCTAAGACTTGTTGTTCCAGCGGTCTTGCGGCAGTTTTGCTTTCGGACTAAAATGACTAGAAAATTGGTCATCAAGAGGGTGTCATGGCGAGTGTTAATTTAGCGGAAGCCAAGGCCCATCTCAGCGAATTGCTCAATCGCGTCGAAGCTGGCGAAACCGTCGAGATTTTGCGCCATGGCAAGCCGGTGGCGCAACTCGTGCCCGTCAAGACGCGCAAAAAACCGGTCGATGTCGCGCGGCTGAAGGCATTGACCGCCTCGATGAAGCCGCCGGCCAAGCCGGTCGATTCCGCGACCTTCATCCGCGACATGCGCGACAATGATCGCTACTGATGCTTTATATCGACACATCAGTCCTCGTCGCCGCCTGGACGATCGAAACCCGCACGGACGACGTGCAGCAATGGCTGGCAGCGCGTCAATTCGAGGAGATCGCGGTCAGCGGCTGGACGATCACCGAATTTTCGAGCGCCATCGCGCTTAAGGCGAGAAACGGACAACTCGATCCGGACGATCGCAGCAAGGCTTTGGCGCTGTTCAAGGAGCTATGTTCGACGTCCTTCGAGCTCCTGCCCATATCGCGGTCGCACTTCATCGAAGCGGCACGAATGACCGATCAATTTAATATCGGTCTTCGCGCCGGTGATGCTCTGCATCTCGCTGTCGCGATCGGCAACGACGCCACGCTCGTCTCGCTGGACAAGGGGCTGGCAAAAGCTTGCAGCATCGTAGGTGCGCATTATCGGCTGTTATGAAGTGGACGATATCGTGGGTATCACTCAGCCTCCCATACGATCAACCTGCAAAATGTTGCGATTTGCCATAGCGACCGCTATGCCATAGTAATGTAACATGATCGCAGTTTTCATGAGGTGCGTGGAATTGGACGGAAAAACATCATCCGCAGTTTACTCCGAAGATGAGGGCGTTGCCAGCGAGGCCCATGGCAAGGGGGCACGCCGCGCGCGTGTCAGCGGCATCGACCGGGCGCTTCAGGTGATCGATCATCTTTATGAGACCGGATCGCCCGCCGGCGTCTATGCGATCGCCAAGGCTGTGAAGGCGCCGCTTTCGACCGTTTACGTCATCGTCGACGATCTCGTCGAGAAGAACATGCTGACGCGGCAGACGGACGGCTCGATCTGGCTCGGCGCGCGGCTCTACCACTACGGCCTTGCCTACGCACGGTCATTGGATTTCATGAGCATCGCCACCCACGAAATGCACGATCTCTGCCGCCAGGCCGGCGAAACCGTGCAGGTCTGCGGTCGCGACGGCGACTATATGCTGGTGCTCGCCATGGCCGACGGCCCGAGCCACTTCCAGGTCGCGTCCCGCGTTGGCACCCGGGTGCCGCTCAACTGGACGG
>NZ_JALBGX010000117.1:0-20260 GCF_023006465.1 Rhizobium sp. PRIMUS64
AGCGCTGGACGACGAGTTGTTCGTGCGTGTCGGCCGCGGCCTGCAGCCGACGCCGCGCGCTCTTTCCATCGCCCCGGCGATCGAGGATGCGCTGTCGGGCATCGAGCGCGCCATCCGCCCACAGGCCGAATTCGATCCGGCAAGCTGGCAGGGCGAGTTCCGCATCGGCATGTGCGACAATCTTGAATCGGCCTTCTTCGGCCCGCTCGCCGCCCGTCTTCTCCAGCTTTCACCCGGCGCCCGGCTGATCGGCATCGCTTCCGAAAAGCGCGATGCCGCACGCCGGCTGGATGAAGGCGTCTTCGATTTTAGCGTCGCGATGCATGACGAACCCGCCTCCTGGCACATTCGCGCGCCGCTGTTCGACCAAGTCTCGATCTGCATCTACGATGAAGCTCAGCTCGGGCTGAAGGCGCCGTTGAGCCTCAAGGATTTCGCCAATGTCGCGCATGTCACCGTCTCGTTCGAAGGCAACACCTCGACCGGTATCGACATGGCGCTGAACCGCACCGGCGATGTGAGACAGGTGGTGGCGACCGTCCCGCGCTTTTCCGCTCTGCCGATGGTGCTGAAGGCGATGCCCGCCATTGCCACCGTGCCGGAATCGATCGGTCGCTGCATGGCGCAGTTACATGGGCTGATGCTTTGCGAGCCGCCGCTTTCGCTGCCGACCGATCCCGTGACGATGCTTTATCGCCGAGTCGACCAGACGGACGGCCGGGCGCGCTGGTTCCGTCGCCTGTTCATCGATGTAGCCAATAAGGCGCTCGAAGCTTCCGGCTGCTGCGTATCCATTCCGAGAGCCGCTGCCTGACGGTCCGTTATAGCTCGCCTTTGTGGAAATAAGCTTCGAGGCGATAGCCGTCGGGGTCGATGATGAAGGCGGCATAATAGAAGCGCCCGTAATCCGGCCGGATACCCGGTTCACCATTATCCGTGCCGCCAGATGCGACGGCCGCCGCGTGAAAGGCATCGACCGCAGCCTCGTTCGGGGCGACGAAGCAGAAATGCAGCCCGGATCGCATGTCGGCAACAACAGGTTGTTCAACCTGCATCACCCAGAGCCCGACCGTTTCCAGGCCGTAGCCGATCGTGGTGTCGGAATTGGAGAGGCGCTCATATCCGAGCGGCGTTAGCGCCGCATCGTAGAAACGGCGGGCTCTTTCGAGGTCTTTTACGCCGATGGAAATATGATCGAACATGGACTGCGAAACTCCCTATCTTCCGCTAATGACTGCTCACACCCAAGATGGCTCGACGCCAACATCTTTCAACCGCTGTTCTAAAGCATGTCGCGCAAAAGTGTGTGGGATAGGCAGCCCCACGACTGCTGCCGCCTGCGGCAAAGCCTGCGGCCGGACATTGCCGCCTCCGCCCAGGTCTCGTTCTAAACAGCGCCCTCGGCGACGCTTTGCATCTGCTGCAGCTCCGTCACCTCATAGGTCCAGACTCGAAACGCCTTCAGCACATGCGGTCCGAAGGAATTGATGAGCGGTATGTCGGCGGCATCGCGCCCGCGTGCGACGATGATGCGACCGATCCGCGGTGTGTTGTTGCGCGGATCGAATGCATGCCATGCACCGTCAAGGAAGACCTCGATCCAGGCGCTGAAGTCCATCGGATCGACGACGGGAATGCCGATGTCGCCGAGATGGCCATTGATATATCGGGCAGGAATGTTGAGGCAACGGCACAACGCCACCGCGAGATGCGCAAAGTCGCGACAGACGCCGACGCGTTCGTGGAACGCCTCGAAGGCTGTCCGCGTCGATCGCGCCTGCATGTAGTCGAATTGGATATGGCCGTGAACGAAATCGCAGATCGCCTGAACGCGGCCCCAGCCGGGTGAGACGGTGCCGAACATATCCCACGCAATTTGACTGAGACGATCCGTTTCGCAATAGCGGCTGCCCATCAGGTAGACGAGGCAATCATCCGGCAACTCCGAAACCGGGAGTTCCCTGGCGCCTGGCAGCGACCTGTCCGGTTTGCCGTCGTCTTCGATCGTCGCATCGCCCCATATGGTCAGGTCGCCCGCTGGGGCAACCAGCCGAAGACAGCGGTTGCCGAAGAGGTCGCGATAAGTCGAAGTGGGAACATCGGGCGTGGTGAATACCGTTTCCGGAATTCTGATGTCGGCCGCACGATCCTCATGAACCGACAACAGGCATACCAATGCGGTCGGCTGCGGGCAGGTCAACGTCATTTCATAGCCGTAACGGATCAACATGGAGCGTTCTCGCGCGTCCGGATCCGTCTAGCGGAAATCCGCCGCAGTTAGAGTATAGAAGGCGCGGCGGCGGTAGGAATAGGCTTTGTGCGCCACGTCCTGAATGGAGTTGCGCAGGGCGTCGAAGGAGGAAAGCCACCTCGTTTCCGAAGGCTCGGTTCTTTGCAATGAGGCATCGGATTTCGCCAGTGCGCCAATCTCGATGAAGAACAACACCTGGAACATGCCGTCATGGCCGACGAAGCGCACAGCATTTCTCACAGCATCGAAGCTTCGGCTTTGGTTCAGAAAAGCTAGCGCCATGGTTGGACCGGCGGGCTCTTACGAGCACTCCGAGCGGCGCCCGACAGCCTCAACCATTCCTTCCGGTATCCTATGTTGAGGAGATTGAAGGACATCATGTCTTTCCCGGCCTCCGAACGGCCCTTGCCGATCATGGCATGGTCGGCGTGTACGGGAACGCTTGCAGAAACACGATAGACGGTCCACGAACGGGCGGATTCGATCCGGCGGTCGTGTTCGATCTCCATGGAGTAGCGGCCGGGCGCTTCCCATGTGTGGACGGCAAAGGCATTCCGTCTTCGTTCGGCTTCGTCTCCATGGCTGTTCACGATGTCAACCTTTCGTCATTCGGGCCGCGGCCTTGGCCAAACGTCCTCTCGATCAGTGTTGCGCCGCTGCCGGCGGGCGATAGGTTTACCAGTTCCAGGCTATCTTCCGTCGCGACCCGCTCATGACGTTCATCGTCACTACGGATGCGGTATTGCAGCACATTTCCTCTCAGAGGCAGCGTGGCGGTAATGCGGTATGTGGCGGGAAGCTTGGAGGGAACGACCAAGAACCCGTCCTTCACCCGGACAGTCTGCCCCACCTTGAAGATATGTGTTGCTGCCTCGCGCCGGACTGAGCGTCCATTGCGTTGCGGGATGCGCGTAGCGGTCATGACGGTTTGTGGTCCTTTTCGAGCACGGTTTCGAGATCTGACAGGTGGATAGGCATCATCTGCTGCGTCGAACTCTGCGCGGCGATCGCCGGCAGGTGGATGAAGGCGCCGACCCGTCGCCAGGCAAGCCTGGAAACGCTTTCGATCAATTCCTCGTCATAATCGACGCGGTATTCTCCGGCTGGCTGCGCCGCGTCGAAACCGGGCAGGCGGAATGGGGATGAAAAGCGGACGACGGTTTGTGTGGTGCGACTTGTCACTGCTGAGGCCTCCGCAGGAATACACCGATGCGTTTCCTGTATCGTTGAGATCCGAACCGGACGAACTCGAGGCTGCCGGTACATCCGCGGTCAGCGCCAAGCTCATTCCGGATCGGAACAGGCGAACTCAACGCCGGAACGACGTCATGGATCGCTGTCGAGAATTCAGTGGTGATGGCGGGTCGTAGGTCTCTGACACCGCGAAGCCAAGTTGGCCAAATCGACGAAACCTATCATTGCGCCTCTATTGAGTTTAAATCAAGATAAATTCTGATTTATCTATAAAAAACGCCAAATTAACTCTTCGTTCAGGAAAATAAAACGAAGCGCGATGGCGTATAAAATTCTATTCATTTCCTGATTATTACAAAATATCCGGTCGGATTGATTTCCTGAATATCTCGAAAAAATTCCTCCGCGAATAATATTTCTTGGCACTCCTATCAATCGAGTGCCACGAGTGTTATTTATGAGTTGCAGCCGCCATACGCGCCGGCAGCAGAAAGACCTCTATGAAATTCCGTTCACTTCACGACCGCGTCGTCATTCGACGTGCGGAAGGCGATGTCAAATCCAAGGGCGGGATCATCATTCCAGACACCGCCAAGGAGAAGCCGCAGCAAGGCGAAGTGGTCGCAGTCGGCCCGGGCCTTCGCGACAAAAGCGGCAATCTGGTCCCGCTCGATGTCGAGGTCGGTGATCTCATTCTGTTTGGAAAATGGTCGGGGACAGAGGTCACGATCGATGGCGAAACCCTTCTGATCATGAAGGAGACCGACATCATGGGCATCGTCGAAAAGACCGAGGCGGCTGCCGACAAAGCCGCCTGAGAGTCGAATTTGTGACCGCATCTCAAGACTGAACTGGGAAGAAATATCATGTCTGCCAAGGAAATCAGATTCTCCAACGACGCGCGCGACCGCCTGCTGCGCGGCGTCGAATTGCTCAACAACGCCGTCAAGGTGACGCTTGGCCCGAAGGGTCGCAACGTCGTCATTGACAAGGCCTATGGCGCACCGCGCATTACCAAGGACGGCGTCAGCGTCGCCAAGGAGATCGAGCTCGCGGACAAGTTCGAGAACATGGGCGCGCAAATGGTGCGCGAGGTGGCTTCGAAGACCAATGATCTTGCCGGCGACGGCACGACCACGGCAACTGTTCTCGCCGCATCCATCTTCCGCGAAGGCGCAAAGCTCGTCGCTGCCGGCATGAACCCTATGGATCTCCGGCGCGGCATCGATCTCGGCGTTACCGCCGTCGTCAAGGAAATCAAGGCGAGGGCGATGAAGGTCAAATCGTCAAGCGAGATCGCCCAGGTCGGCACCATTGCCGCCAATGGCGACGCCGCCATCGGCGAGATGATCGCCAAGGCGATGGACAAGGTCGGCAATGAGGGCGTCATAACAGTCGAAGAGGCGCGAACTGCCGAGACCGAACTCGACGTCGTCGAGGGTATGCAGTTCGACCGCGGCTATCTCTCACCCTATTTCGTCACCAATGCCGAGAAGATGCGCGTGGAACTGGAGGATCCCTATATCCTCGTTCACGAGAAGAAACTCGGCAGTCTGCAGGCGATGCTGCCGATTCTGGAAGCCGTCGTACAGACCGGCAAACCGCTGCTCCTCATCTCGGAGGACGTCGAAGGCGAGGCGCTGGCGACGCTTGTTGTCAACAAGCTGCGCGGCGGCCTTAAGGTCGCAGCCGTCAAGGCGCCGGGCTTCGGCGATCGCCGTAAGGCCATGCTGGAAGACATTGCAGTGCTCACATCAGGCCAGATGATTTCCGAGGATCTCGGCATCAAGCTCGACAACGTCACGCTCGATATGCTCGGCCACGCCAAGCGCGTGCTGATCGACAAGGAATCCACCACGATCATCGACGGCTCCGGCGAGAAAGCGGCCATCCAGGCTCGTATCCAGCAGATCAAGGCGCAGATCGAGGAGACTACCTCCGATTACGACAAGGAAAAGCTGCAGGAACGCCTGGCGAAACTCGCCGGCGGCGTCGCGGTCATCCGCGTCGGCGGCGCGACCGAGACGGAGGTCAAGGAAAAGAAGGACCGCATCGACGATGCGCTGAACGCCACCCGTGCGGCGGTCGAAGAGGGCATCGTGCCCGGCGGCGGCGTGGCACTGTTGCGCGCCAAGTCGGCGCTCACGGGCCTGACCGGGGAGAACGCCGACGTGACGGCGGGCATCTCGATCGTGCTCAGGGCGCTCGAAGCGCCGATCCGGCAGATCGCCGACAATGCCGGGTTCGAGGGCTCCATCGTCGTTGGAAAACTCGCGGGCAGCAATAACCACAATCAGGGCTTCGACGCACAGACGGAGACCTATGTCGATATGATCGAGGCCGGCATCGTCGATCCCGCCAAGGTCGTGCGCACCGCTCTGCAGGACGCCGGCTCGATTGCGGCGCTTCTGATCACCGCCGAGGTGATGATCGCTGACATTCCCGCAAGAGACTCCGCCCCTTCAGCCGGAAATGGCGGCATGGGCGATATGGGATACTGAGAACAGCCTGAACCGTCCGGCGTGGCCGGACGGCGCAACCCGAACAATAGACAGGGAGAATTCCAATGTCCGTTCACAGCAGCAGCAAGACATCGATCACCCAGCGTTTCGACAGTTACCAGCCATCCAAGACGCTTCTCGTCTGGGCCTGCGTCGTCACGGCAATCGCCACGATGATTATCGGCTTCAGCTGGGGAGGTTGGGTAACAGGCGGCACGTCAAGCAAAGCGGCAGCCGCCGCCGGCGACGTTGCACGCGGAGAACTGGCGTCCGCCATTTGCGTCGAACGGTTCAATGCGGCGCCGGATGCGGGCGCTAAACTGATCGAGTTCAAAGCGATTACCGAAGGCTACAAGCAGCGTCAGTTTGTCGAGGCCGGCGGTTGGGCGACCATGCCTGGGCAGACCTCACCCGACAGCCGAAGTGTTCAGGCCTGCGCCACCGCGCTTGCCATCTGACACCATTTTTCAGAGCGCTCCAATATGTGTGCGGAGCGCTTCCACTCTCAAGGCAGGAAATGACCAATGATCCGTTTTGTGAAAAAGAGCGACCCGCAGCCACCCGCAGACGACGCCGGCGACAACCGCTTCCAGAAAATCCGCGAGGCAGCTGCCGACGAGCATAAGAAAGCCGCCAACGACAGCACGCGACGCCGCCCGCCGCAGGCAACGGAAGATGACGATCCGCTTATCTGAGAGGGTATGGAAAGGCGTCTTTGAACAGGTCTCCAGCGCAGCCGTGTAAGCCGGCATATGGCGCGATCTGAGGGCAGGGACGTACCAGGGCGCTCCTTGAAGACCTAGCGATAATCCAGCCAGATCCCGCCAGCGTCGGCGGAACGCACGCAGTTTTCCACCCAGCGTACCCCTTCCAATCCGGCATCGACATCGGGAAAGACGAGGTCTTCGATCCCGGCAGGGGCGAGGCCGCGCTCTCTGTTGATGGCAAAGCCGAAGCGGCGATAGAGGTTCGCCCAGGCTTCGAAGAGACCTTCCGGGTGACCGCCGCCGATCCGGTCGTCGATCCTGGCCTCGGGATAGAGATAGTCCATGCCGCGCTCGAGGATGCGAGCCGGTTCGCCCTGGATCTCGTAAGACAGCTGGTTCGGCCGCTCGTCCCACCATTCGATACTGGCCTTCGAGCCGACGATGCGGATCTTCTGGCCGTGCATGGAGCCGGCATTGACGGCGCTCGACCAGATGGTGGCGATCGCGCCATTGTCATATTCCATCAGGGTCACCGCATTGTCTTCCAGCGGCGCTCGGCTTTTGACGAAGCTCTGGCGGGTGCAGAGCAGACGCCGGATCTTCAGGTGCGGCAGGATGACCTTGGCGATGTAAAGCGGGTGGGTCCCGACATCGCCGAGGACATAGCTGGGGCCTGCGAATTTCGGATCGACGCGCCAGCGCGTCGAGGGGTTCTGCTCCTCCACCGCAGCGCTATGGAAGCCATGGGCGAATTGCAGGTTGACGATGCGAATCTCGCCGAGATCACCATTCCTGACCATGGCGCGCGCCTGCTCGATCATCTGGTGGCCGGCATAGCCGTAGGTCACGCCGACGATACGGCCGCGCGCCTGGGAAAGCGTCTTCAGTTCTTCGGCCTCGGCGATCGTGAAGCAAAGCGGCTTTTCGCAGATCACATGCAGATCATGTTCGAGTGCTGCCTTGCAGATCGCGAAATGGGTGTTGTTGGGTGTCGCGATCGACACGGCCTCGATGCCGTCGGCCCGCCCGGCTTCGGCTGCAAACATAGTCGCATAGTCCCGGTAGCTCCTGGCTTCGTCGAGCCCGAGATCGAGGCCGAAGGCGCGGCCGCGTTCGGGATCGATATCGAAGGCACCCGCCACAAGGACAAAGACGTCGTCGCGATGCGCCGCCGAGCGATGAATATAGCCGATCTGGCTGCCTTTGCCGCCGCCGACCATGCCCCAGCGGATCGGCTTTTTCCTGTTATTCGTCATAGTTTTTTCCCTAGCAATTCCAGCAAAAGTGCGCAGCGGTTTTGCGTCCGGAATTGCGCAAAACAGAGATGGAGCGTTTCCGTGTTTCGAAGAAAAACGGAAATGCTCTAGAACCCGACCGACCTGAGGTAATCGCGGCTTTGCTTCACATCTTCGAGGCTGCCGGCGACATTGAGCGGATCGCGCTCCTGCTCGACGGTGATGAAGCCGTGATAGCCGATCTCCTCGAGCGTCCGCTTGACGGCGGGATAATCGATGACCCCGCGGCCGATCGGGCACATGACGCCCTGTCCGCAGGCCTCGAAGAAGCGGATCCTTTCACCCAGCACACGGTCGAAGACGCCCTGGTCGATATCCTTGAAGTGGACGTAGTCCAGCCTGTCGGCATAGCGGCGAAGCATCTCGACCGGATCCATGCCGGCATAATAGCTATGGCCGGTGTCGAGGCAGAAGCCGGCGATCTCCTGCGGAATGTCACCTGCCACCCGCTCGATTTCATCGGCAAATTCGATATAGCCGCCCGCATGCGGGTGGATGACCGCGCGCACGCCGTATTTCCGCCGAGCGAGTTCGGCGATCGCCGTGATGTTGGCGACCATCCCGGCCCAGGCCTTGTCATCGAGACGCGGCGCACGATCGGAATGGCCGGCAGCATAGTCCCGTTCGTCGTGCCCCCAGTCCATGACCGTGAGATAGGGCGTCTTGAACCGCTGGCCCGCCACCTGTTCCGGCTGCGGCAGCCTGGTGATAACGGCGCAGATTTCGTCCGTCTGCCGCAGCAATGTCTCCCGATTTTCAGGAGAGACCAGATCGTCGAAGATCGTGCCGGCGACGATGAAGAGATTGCGCTCGGTGAGCGCCTTTGCGACGAGCGCATCATCGAGCGGCACGTAACCATAGGGCCCGAGTTCAAGGCCGCCATAGCCGGCTGCCGCCGCCTCGTCGAAGACGCGTTCCCAGGAGGGAAGGTTTGGATTGTTGACGTCATCAACGCCCCAGCAGCAGGGGGCTGTCGTAATCGTGATGGTCACGGTTTTATTCCTGATAGTGGGTGCCGGGGCGGATGTTGGCGATCAGCCAAGTTTCCCGGGCCAGTATTTGTCGACATATTTTTGAATTTCGGAGCGCATGAAGCGCCCGGAATCGTCGGCGCGCTCCTCCCAGCCGAAGACGCAGGCGGTGATGATGCCGTCGAACCCGACTGCGGCGAGCGAGGAGAAGAAGACATCCCAATTGATCTCGCCCTGGTACATATCCATGTGCTGATGGATGGTGACCTTCGCGCCCGGCGGATTGATGATGTAGCGCAGCCCGGATGACGCCTTGTGATTATAGGTATCGGCCACATGCACATGGGCGATCAGCGGGCCGGCATCGCGGATCATCCGCGCCATATCGTCACCGAAATAAAAGGTATGCGGCGCGCAGTAGAGGAATTTGACGTTCTTCGAGCCGATGGTCTTCAGCATGTCGATCGCCGGATGCAGCGTTTCGCACCAGTCTTCCGGATGCGGTTCCATGTTGAGCGTGACGCCCTCGCGCTCGAACACCGGAACGAGCTCTTCTATCGAGCGCCACCAGGCAGCCTCGCTGTGCTCGTGGGTATGCATGCCGCCGCAGCAGCTGGCGCGGTGGCTGCGATCCGGCGACGGGCCGCGGCCGAATTCCGAGTTCATCGTATCGCAGCCCATTTCGGCGGCGATCGCGATCGCTTCCTTCCAGTAGCGCACTGCGGCCTGCCGCTCATCCTCATGCGGGCTCGCCCAGCGATACATCGGCAGGATCGAGGCGAGCTGGACGCCGTGATCCTTCAGGGCCGCCTTGAATTCCGCAATGCGTTCCTTGTGTGCCCGCGGGCGCACCCACCAGGGCAGAAAATCGTCGCGCGGTGAAAGCTCGATATGCTCATAGCCGAGCTCCGCCGCCTTGCGGCAGAGGTCGCGCAGGTTGAGGTGACGGTGCATATGCGGGTCGAGTGCGATCTTCATCTGGCTCCTCCGTCATCCCCGGCCGCTTCGCGCCGGCGGATGATCCTTGATCTCGTTTTGGACCGACCGGTGCTCCTCCCGGATTGCCAGCACGATACTGCTGCGGCACCCCGATACTCCAATGCTTCCTTGATCAAATTTGATCATTGACGCCAGAGCATGCCGATGCTCTGCTGTGTCAGCTTTGGGAGTGAGTGAGCCCTGATGAAGGTGACTTTGAAGGATGTCGCACGGCACGCCGGCGTTGGCACCGCGACCGTGGAGCGCGTCCTTAACGGCCGCGGCGGCGTGCGGCCGGAGACGGTGGAGAAAGTCTTCCTGGCGGCAAGACGGCTTGAATACCGGCAAAGCCTGCCGGTCGCCCATCGCGGCCTGATCCGGATAGAGGTGATCCTGGTTCGCCCGGAGACCAGCTTCTATTCGCGTTTGAACCGGGCGTTCGAGCGCATCGCCGCCTCGCTCGACGATAGCATCACCGTTCACCGCACCTTCGTCCGCGAGAACGAGCCGGCGCAATTCGCCCGCTATATCGCCAACCCGACGGCACGCCGGTCGGCGCTGATCGTGGTTGCGCCCGACCATGCCGATGTCGTCACCAGCGTGCGGAAGGCGGCCGGTCTCGGCATCCCCGTCGTTCAGATCATGACCCGTCCGGCCCCCGAACTGCCCTATGTCGGCATCGACAATTATGCTGCCGGACGCACCGCGGCTCACTACATGTCGGGCATGCTGGCGCAGCGCCCCGGTTCGTTCGTCGCTCTCTGCCACAGCGGCGCCTATGAGAACCATAAGGAGCGGATCCGCGGCTTCTCCAACTATCTCTCCGAGAATGGTTCAAACGAACATCGTTTCATCGAGGTCATGTTCGACCTTGATGATGAGCACAACGCTATGGAGCTGCTGCAAGCGGCACTCCGGCGGGAGCCCGGCATCATCGGCGTCTATAGTGCCGGCGGCGACAACAAGGGTGTTGCCAGGGTGCTCGAGGCAAACAAGGCTAGGCGGCCGTTCTGGGTCGGCCACGAATTGACGGAGCAGACGCAGGACTATCTCAGTCGTGGCATCATGTCGATCGTGCTCGACCAGGCGCCGGAGGTCCAGGCAAGGCGATCGATAGACCTTGCCCTGAGCAGGCTCGGTCTCATCGAGGTGGAGGTCAGCGCCGAGCCGGTGCGCTTCCTGACGATCACATCGGAAAATCTCTGAGGCGGGATAAGGATGCCCGGACAATCCGCTCGAATGAGCGCCAGCGGCTTTCACGACGCTGGACGCAGCCTTACTGCAGCTGCGGCTTTCTGAGAAAGCTGTTGCGGTCGGCGGATTTGATGCGCAGCCAGGCTTCCCGGCCGTTCCTGAGAATCCGCATGGGGATTTCGGCGCCGGCCGGGCCGCTGCTCCAGAGCTTGCGGTAGAAATCGGCCAGGCCATCGACCTCTTCGTCGCGGATCTCCGAAATGATATCGCCCTGACGCAGGCCCGCCTGGGCCGCCGGACCGCCTTCGGCCACGCTCATGACCACCACGCCGCCATTGCTCTCGGCAGAGAAGGCGCCGAGCCAAGGCCGCGGCGGCTTGTTGACCTGGCCGCGGTTCAAGAGATCGTCAAGGATTGGCGGCAAAAGGTCTATCGGCACGACCATGTTGATATCGGCAACCTCGTCGCCATCGCTCATCTGCAGGCGAAGCGAACCGATGCCGAGAAGCTTGCCGTCCGAACCGATCAGCGCCGCGCCGCCCCATGAGGGATGGGCTGGTGCCGTGAAAATCGCCTCGTCCAGCAGATATTCCCAATAGCCGGCGAATTCCTGCCGGGCGACGATATTTGCCTCGACGAATTCTCCGATGCCATCGGCAAGCACGACGGGATCGCCGGGCTTGGCTGTCGCCGCGTCACCGAGATCCACCGCCGGGGCATTCAGGGCCCCGAGCGCCTGGACCAGGCCGAAGCCGCTTTCCTGATCATAGGCAAGCGCATGCGCGGGAACCACGCGCCCGTCATGGGTCGTCAGCCAGACCTCTTCGGCCTCGGTGATGAGATAACCGATGGTCAGCACCAGCCCGTTGTCGCGAATAACCACGCCGCTGCCTTCCCGGACAGTGCCGAGCGTCTCCGCCGTGAAGGCATCTTCCGGAATGGACGAACGGACGGCCACGACTGACCGCAAAATCGGATCGATATTCATGCTTTCATCCCGATGGGCGCCGGCGCGAAAGGCCGAAATCCGGCGCATTCCACCCTGAATAAGTAAGAAGATGGATGGGCGGAGGCAAGGCTGTGGCGGAGGGAATTTCCGCCGCCGCATTTGATGATGCGCTGGAAACGTGGAAATATCGAAGCGGCTATCGGTGCGGGGAACCGTCGATTCCGTAAGGGAATGCGCAACGCATTCAATCCGCGATCAAATCGGTTGGAATCTGCGATTTTCGTAAAATCTCACACGGCGCAACGCTGCGTCATTCCATCGACCATCCTCTTCAAACTTGTGGGTATGATATTTTTTGATGACAGTGGCACTGTGCAACAATATACGGTCAATCCTATCAGGAATCAGACTGACACGGATCACGACATGAAAGACTGGCATCCCGATCTCAGCCGCAGCAGCAGCCCCCGTTATATGGCGATCGCCGATGTGATCGAAATGGATCTGCGCAGCGGGCACCTGGTGGTTGGGGACCGGCTGCCGCCGCAACGTGAACTCGCCAAGCGGCTGAATGTCGATTTCACGACGGTAGCCAGAGGTTATGTCGAGGCGCAGAAGCGCGGGCTTGTGGATTCGCATGTCGGCCGAGGCACTTTCGTCACCGGTGGTGCGGACAAGGAGCGCCAGGGCTTCGCACCCGACGCCGCGCCCGATCCCCGCCGCGCCTCCGTCGTCGATTTCTCGATGAACATGCCGCCGGAACCGGATGATCCGGAACTGATCGCCCGCATGCGCGAGGGCATGTCGGCAGTGGTGGCGAGCCTCATTCCGCTGCTGCGCTACCAGGGTTTCGGCGGCTCCAGCATGGACAAGGAGGCTGCAGCCTCCTGGCTCAGCCGTCGCGGGCTGGTGCCCTCGCAGGAGCGGATCTTCGTCACACCAGGCGCCCATCCGGCCCTGCTGGCGATCTTTGGCCTGCTGGCAAAACCGGGCGAGACCGTGCTTTCGGAAGTCATCACCTATCCCGGTATGCGCTCGATCGCCGCCCAGCTGCGGCTCAATCTGACCGGCCTGCCGATGGACGAGGACGGTATCTTGCCGGACGCCTTTGCAGACGCCTGTGAGAGATTGAAACCGAAAGCGCTCTATCTCAATCCGACGCTGCAGAACCCGACGACGCTGACCATCCCGGCCAGGCGCCGCGAGGAGATCTGCGCCGTTGCCCGCAAATATCACGTGCCGATCGTCGAAGACGATGCCTACGGCTTTATTCCGCAGCAGGGCCCGGCGCCGCTCGCCGCCATGGCGCCCGATCTGACCTGGCATATCGGCGGGCTGGCGAAATGCATCGGCGCGGGTCTGCGCCTTGCCTATGTCGTGGCGCCGGACAGCAAGGCCGTGTGGCCCTTCGTCAGCGCCATGCGCGCCAACAATGTCATGGCCTCGCCATTGACCGTGGCGCTCGCCACCCGCTGGATCGAGGACGGCACCGCCGATACGATCCTGCGTTTCATCCGTGCTGAGGCGGCCGCCCGCCAGCAAATGGTTGCTGCCATCCTGCCGGCCGGCAGCTACCGCGCCGATCCGATCAGCTTCAACATCTGGCTGCCGCTCTCCAATGGCTGGACCCGCTCCACCTTCGGCAGCCATACTCGTTCTTCCGGCATCGGCGTCGTCGCAAGCGATGCCTTCACGGTCGAGGGCGTCGCACCCGAGGCCGTACGCGTCTGCCTTGGCGGACCGATCACCCGGGAGAAACTGCAGGGCGCACTGGAATTCATGGCCCATGCGCTGGAAGGCCCACCGGAAATGGCGGCGTCGTTCTTCTGACGCAGAATTCCGCCACGGGCTGGCACTGACGAAATCCGGAAGCAGTCGGGAATCAGATCGGCCGCACCCTAAGCTGTCCGGGGATGGCGAAGCATATCCGTCACGTTCACGTTTGAACTGCCCAGGCTGCCAAGCCTGGCTGCAGCCCCAAATGCTGCTTCAGAAATCTGCAGTCAGCTTTGCTGCCGGCCTGCGCTGGGAGTTCTGCGGCATTCTGGCGAATTGACTGGTAATTTCTTTCCAATGTAATTATATTGGATGCATTCATTTAAGACATTGAGTGCATCAATGTCCGCGGCACAGGAAAGCGAGATCGTCATGGATACGGAATATCCCCCACTTCCTCCGATACAGACCGGCATCAGGGGGCGCTGCCCGCGCTGCGGCCAGGGTCATATGTTCAAGGGCTTCCTGACACTGCAGCCGGAATGCGAGGTCTGCGGCCTCGACTATTCCTTCGCCGATCCTGCCGACGGTCCGGCCTTCTTCGTCATCTGCTTCGCCTGCATACCGAGCGTGCTGCTCGGCGTCTGGCTGGAGGTGGCCTTTTCGGCGCCGATCTGGGTGCAGCTTCTGGTCACCGGCCCCTTCATGCTCGCCACCTGCATTCCGCCGCTGCGGCCGCTGAAGGGCTGGCTGGTCGCCAGCCAGTATTTCTACAAGGCGGAAGAGGGCAAGCTCGCCTAAAGCAACTGTGCAGCGGTGTTGCGAAAACGACATGCGTCAAAACAAAGACCGAAAGCCTGAGGGGCGAATCTGAAAGATCGAGACGCGCTTTAGGGCCTGTTGAGCGTCGCGCGCAGGCGCGGCGTTGCGAAATCGAGCAGCGCCCGCAGCTTCAGCGGCACCAGTCCCTGCGCGGGATAGACGAGATGCACCGGCGCCGGCGGTGGTTCGAAATCGGCAAGCAGCGGCACCAGCAGGCCGGCGCTCTCGGCGCGTGCGGCCTGGTAGGAGAGCACGCGGGTGATGCCGAGGCCGGCAACAGCTGCGTCTACCGCCGCCTCGGCGGTGTTGACGGCAAGCCGCGAGCGGATCGGTACTGTGAGATCGCGTTTGCTCTCGGTGAATGTCCAGCTCAGCATCGAGGCCATGCCCTCGAAGGTGACGCAGTCATGCGCGGCGAGATCGCCTGGATGCCGAGGGAGGGCGTGCCGCTTGAGATAATCGGGGCTGGCATAGACCGTGCGGCGGATCGCGCCGAGCCTTGTGGCGATCAGGTTGCTGTCCGGCAGGTTGCCGATCCTAAGCGCCACGTCGATATGATCCTCGACGAGGTTCGACAGTCGGTCGCCAAGCATCAGCCGCAGATTGATATCGGGATAGGCTTTCAGGAAATCCACCACGACAGGTAAGACATGCAGCCGACCGAAGACGATCGGCGCGGTCATCGTCAGTTCGCCCTTTGGCGCACTATATTCGCCGGCCGCCGTCCGTTCCGCCTCTTCCACCCGATCGAGAATTTCCCGCGCCGCCTCGACATAGGAGCGGCCGGCCTCCGTCAGCGTGATCTTCCGGTTGCTCCGTTGCAGCAGTTGGGCGTTGAGATGTGCTTCCAGTTCCGAAACCTTGCGGCTGACGGTTGCGAGCGGGGATCGCAGATGCCGTGAGGCGGCCGAGAGGCTGCCCTGTTCGACAACGGCAAGAAGCACGGTCATGGCGTCGAGACGGTCCATTCTATCCTTCCATGAATTGGTAACATGCCTTCCAGATTAGCATTCTACTGCAGTCTGGTGGAAGGCAGTAAATTACGCCGCAGATGGTTCGAAGCGGCCATCGCCAACCGCGTCCCGTCGATCGAAAGACCAGAGGAACCATCATGAAACTCTACCATCATCCGCTCTCCGGTCATGCACACCGGGCTCATCTGTTCCTATCGCTGCTTGGCGTGCCCTATGAACTGGTCGAGGTCGACCTGGCAGCCGGCGCTCACAAGGCGCCGGACTTTCTGAAGCTCAATCCCTTTGGCCAGGTGCCGGTCCTCGACGACAATGGGGTCGTCATCGCCGATTCCTCTGCCATCCTCGTCTATCTCGCGCGCAAATACGGCCGCACCGACTGGCTGCCGGAAGAAGCGGTGGCAGCGGCCCGGATACAGAAGTGGCTCTCAGTTGCTGCGGGCGAGATCGCCTACGGACCCTGTGCTGCGCGCCTGGTTACCGTCTTCGGCGCCGATTTTCGCACCGACGAGGTAATCGCCCGGGCGCACCGCATTCTCGCACTGGTCGAGGCGGAACTGGGCGCTCGCCGCTTTCTGCTCGGCGACAATGCGACGATCGCCGATATTGCACTCTACAGCTACATCGCCAATGCGCCGGAGGGCAATGTCGACACCTCGGCCTATCAGGCGGTGCGCGCCTGGCTTGCGCGTATCGAGGCGCTGCCGGGCTTCGTCGGTTTTCGCAGGACGAAAATCGGCCTTGCCGCATGAGAAACCGCCGGGACGGATTACCGTCCCGCTTTCCCCAACGATACCTGCAAGGAGATCGAGATGCTGGAGCAGACAGAACAGGACGCGCCGTCACCCTGGCATGAGGGCGAACTCGCCATCCAGCGCAGCGTCGGTGTCGTCGAACGCATGGACGGGCCGGGACGGAATTTCGTCCGCAAGGCCATGCCGGAACAGCACCGCGCCTTTTTTCCGATGCTGCCTTTCGTCGTGCTCGGCGCCGTCGATGCCAAGGGTGATGTCTGGGCAACGGTAAGGGCTGAGCGACCGGGCTTCATGGCCTCGCCTGAGCCGGAGATCCTTGAGGTCGGCCTGCCGCGCGACCCGGCCGATCCTGCCGATGCCGGCATGGAGGATGGCGACGCGATCGCCATGCTTGGCATCCAGCTCGAGACCCGGCGGCGTAACCGCCTGAACGGCGTGATCCGCAGGACGGACGCTAAAGGTTTTGACGTTCGCGTCGGCCAGAGCTTCGGCAATTGCCCGCAATATATCCAGCCTCGCTCTGCCGCCTTTATCCGCGATCCCGATATGCCGACGGCGACGCAACCGCTTCATTCCGGTCAACTCGACGATCGGGCGCTGGGGATAGTCGAGGGCGCCGATACGTTTTTCGTCGCCTCCTACGTCGACCGCGACAATGGCGAGCGGCAGGTGGACGTGTCCCATCGCGGCGGCAATGCCGGCTTCGTGCGTGTCGGCGCCGACAGCGTGCTGACCATTCCCGATTTTGCCGGCAATCGGTTCTTCAACACGCTTGGCAATATCCTCGTCAATTCGAAGGCGGGGTTGGTCTTCGTCGATTTCGAAACCGGCGATATGCTGCAGATGACGGGAAATGCCGAAGTGCTGCTGGATTCGCCCGATATCGCCACCTTTCAGGGAGCAGAACGGCTATGGCGTTTCACGCCGGAAGAGATCGTGCTTCGCCCGGATGCTCTGCCGTTGCGGTGGCGGAAGGAGAGCGTGGATCTGCTGCGCCGTTCCCGCGGGTGAGGGTGCCCCTTGGCTGCCTCTCGATCCCGGGCGAACATCGCTTCGAAGCGGCTTGCCAATGATTGTACCAATCAGTACAGTGATAACCGTTCAGTACAGGAGTGATCATGTCCAGCCTTGTCCCGCCCTTCACCCTTGAAACCGCCACCCAGAAAGTCCGCCTTGCCGAGGATGGCTGGAACAGCCGCGATCCCGAGCGCGTCTCGCTCGTCTATACGCCGGACAGCCGCTGGCGGAATCGCGCCGAATTCATCACCGGCCGCGCCGAAATCGTCGCTTTCCTCACCCGCAAATGGGCCAAGGAGCTGGATTACCGGCTGATCAAGGAGATCTGGGCCTTCACCGACAATCGCATCGCCGTGCGCTTCGCCTATGAATGGCATGATGACAGCGGCAACTGGTTCCGCTCCTATGGCAACGAGAACTGGGAGTTCGACGCCGCCGGCTTGATGCAGCGCCGCTTCGCCTGCATCAACGACCTGCCGATCCGGGAATCGGAGCGCAAGTACCACTGGCCGCTCGGCCGGCGGCCGGACGACCATCCCGGTCTGACCGAACTCGGTCTCTGATCAAGCCAAGGGAAGTTCGCGGGTGAAAACTGTCTACGAACGCGCCGACGTCGTCCCGCTGCTCGCCGAAATCTTCCGCGAGCTCGGCTATGAAGGCACGTCGCTCAGCCGTATCACCGAACGCACCGGCATCGGCAAGGGCAGCCTTTACCACTTCTTCCCCGGCGGCAAGGAGGAGATGGCGGGTGCCGTACTCGCCGATGTCGATGGCTGGTTCGAACAAGCGATCTATCAACCGTTGAGAAATGGGGATGCCCGTGAGGCGATCGCGGCGATGTGGACGCATGTGAACGACTACTTCCGCTCCGGCCGCCGCATCTGCCTGGTCGGTGCCTTTGCGCTTGACGAGACCCGCGAGCGGTTTTCGGCAGCGATCGGCGACTATTTCAGCCGCTGGATCGAAGCCTTGCGTTCGGCGCTGATGCGGGCAGGCTGCCCGGAGGAGGAGGCGCAAATGCTCGCCGAGGAGAGCGTCTCCGGTATTCAGGGTGCGCTGGTGCTGTCGCGTGCGCTGGACGATAGGATGGTTTTCACCCGATCGTTGGACACGCTGGCGAAACGGCTCGGTGCTGTGATGCGATGAGAGGGCAAACCGCTGGGACGTCTACTGCCCTGTGAAAATTCACCCGGCCACGATCGACTGGCCGGGGCATTGATCGGGCGCTGGGCAGCGCTCGAGCTTACATTGGTACCGCTTTGCGTATATTTCAGCGTTGTTGTTGAGGCTGCTGGGCCGGGCGCGTATTTTCCCGTTCAGGGCGAATCTGGCGCCATTCGTTTTCCATCTGGTCGACGACATGCTGGGGAATGGTGGTTTGGGTATTGGCCGGCGTCTGCATCGGAAGTCTCCTCTGTTCGTAGTAAGGCTTCGGGGCAGTGAGATGCATTGCACAAGACAAAAGGCGTGTAAATCAGTGGCTTAAACACTTTAAACGATTAAATCGAATTTAATCGATTAAGACGGTTTTAACCATGATATTCGAGGGAAGCGCGGAATGGTTGTCCACATGGACCGGACATTCTTTTTCGATACGGTACGGCACCAGCTCTTCAAAGGAAACCTGACTCAGCCTCAGGTAGTGGGCATCACAGCGATTCTCGACGCCTGGGAAGAGCGGTTTGCTGGAGCCGACCGGCGGTGGCTCGCCTATATCCTCGCAACCGCTTACCATGAGACCGCCTACACGATGCAGCCGGTGCGGGAGACGCTGGCGGAAAGCGATGCGCGCGCGGTCGAGATCCTGGAGACGGCCTTCGCGGCAGGCCGGCTCTCCTGGGTGAAGACACCCTACTGGCGGCCGGACGAGGATGGCTGCAGCTGGCTCGGCCGCGGCCTGGTGCAGCTCACCCATAAGCGGAACTATGAGGCGATGAGCGTGCTGACCGGGATCGACCTCGTTGCCGATCCCGACCGGGCGATGGAGATGGATGCGGCGGTGACGATCCTAATCGAAGGTATGCTGCAGGGCAGTTTTACCGGCCACAAGCTCGCCGATCATCTGAACGCGACGACCGCGGATTGGGTGAATGCCCGCCGCATCGTCAATGGCACCGACCGGGCGGAAAAGCTGGCAAGCTACGCCATGGCCTTCGATGCGGCGATACGTCCCGATGCTGCGCATGGCATGCTCGCGCGGTTGAAGGCCTGGGGCTCGCGTGTTATCGCCCGGCTGAGACTCTGAAATCTGACAGGAGCTTCCGCGTGATCCGTCATATCGTCTTCTTCACTGTGCAGGAGGAACATCTGCAGGAGGTGAGGGCCGGGCTTTCTATACTGACCGACATCCCGCATGCGCGGCTGTTGGAAATCGGCACCAATGTGAAGACCGATCAGCTGGGCACAGAGATCGATCTCGTGGTCTATGGCGAGTTCGACGATGAGGCGGCCCTTGCCGCCTATAAGGCGCATCCCGATTACCAGCTCTCGATCGACCGCGTGCGGCCGCTCCGCGAAAAGCGCATCGCCGCCGACTACGACAGTCGCACGGCGGTGACGCGGCCGCTCTGACGCCTGCAGGCATCCGGCTGCCGAGCCGCATTCCGTTGAAATTTCAAATGGATGAATGATTGTCCGGATTCGGTTCGTTGCGAAGCTGACTCAACTTCTGAGTCCTCCGACTCAACTTTCGAAAAAGCGGCGGCAAGCGATTCAAAAGATTCGTCAAAAGCGGCTTCTGGTTCATGGTCTGGCTGCAGCAGCGGTTGCGGCGCATGGACGGAAAGCCGCTCTCGCCCATGCTGAGATGATAATCAAGAAACCTTAAGAATGGCTGACTCTGATGCGCGGGCGCCGCGCACCAGCGCCATCAGCATTAGCACGAAGGCCAGCGACAAGGCTGCGAGAACGGCGCAGGCGGCGAGCGCCGGGCCGGTGCC
>NZ_JALBGX010000118.1:0-20192 GCF_023006465.1 Rhizobium sp. PRIMUS64
CGGTCACGGCACCGGCCAGTTGCTCGTCGACCGGGCGCGCGAGACCGCCCGCAATGCCGGCTGCGGCTACCTCTCCGTCAGCGCCGCCACCGGAAACGTGCTGGCGCACCGCTTCTACGAACAGCTGGATTTCACCCCGCGTCCGGTGACCGGCATGCGCTATATGCAGTCGATCGCTTAGGGTGACCGGCTCGAAGGTTCGGCTTTCGCAAGAGCCGAAGCTCAACGCATCAAAACGGCTGCACAGTATTGCGCGACATGCTTTGTCGAATTGCATAAGGAGCTTTCATGCCTGATTTCAAACTCCATTGTTTCGCTCTGTCGGGGAATTCTTACAAGGTCGCGCTGTTCTTTGCGCTTGCCGGCATCGAGTGGGAAAGCATTTTCGTTGATTATCTGGGCGGCGAAACGCGAACCGAACAATGGCGAAAAACCATAAACGAACAGGGCGAGGCGCCTGTGCTCGAACATGGGCAAACGAAAATCAGCCAATCGGGGATCATCCTGGACTACTTGTCAGAGGTGACAGGCCACTTTGGGGCGCAGACGGTCGAAGAACGGCGTGACATCATGCGTTGGATTCTTTTCGACAACCATAAATTCACGAGCTACTACGCAACGCTGAGGTTCATGTATGGCCTTCAGAAGAGCGGCGAGACGCCCGTCGTCGAGTTTTTGAGACTGAGGGCCAAAGCTGCCTATGCCATTGTTGACGAACATCTGGCGCACCAGGCCTTCATGGTCGGCGACCGACTGACGATCGCAGACCTCTCTCTGGCGGGCTACGTCTTCATGCCGGAGGAAACCGGGATAGATCACAGCGCCTTCCCGGCTATCACAGCCTGGAAAGATCGTATCAGCAAGATGCCCGGCTGGCGCCATCCCTATGATCTGATGCCAGGTCCCACCTCCCTATAAGCAGGCGTGGGACCTTGCGAAGGTGCCAGGCACAACCGCACTTAAAGCGCGTCGCATCAAACTTGATTCATGCGACGCGCTTTGGATCTTTGTTTTTACGCATGTCGTTGCCGCAAAACCGCTGCGCAGTTTTGCGCAACATGCTTTAGCGTCCCGGCACGGCCTTCAGATAGGCGGCGATCGCCTCGCGGTCGGCGGCCGGCAGATGGGCGATGTTCTGCTGCACATCGACCATAGAGCCGCCGACGGAATCGAAATCGGGGGTGAAGCCGGTTTCGAGGTAGCTGGCGATATCGGCCTCGCTCCAGCCGCCGATGCTCTTGGAGGCCGGGGTGATATCCGGTATGCGGCCCTTGCCTTCCGGATTGGGGGCGCCGGCGAGCCACTGATCCGCCTGGAAGCCGCCCAGCGCATCGCGCGGCGTATGGCATTCGCCGCAATGACCGGGGCCTTCGACGAGATATTGCCCGCGCTTGATCTTGTCGTCGCTCTTGGCGAGCGCGACGCGCGGTTGGTCGCTGAAATAGAGGAATTTCCAGCCGCCGAGCGCCAGCCGGATGTTGAAGGGGAACGGCAGCTCATGCGGGGCCGCGACGTTTGCGCTCTTCGGCAGGGTCTTCAGGAAGGCGAAGAGATCGTTGACGTCCTTATCGCTCATGCGGGAATAGGAGCTGTAGGGAAAGGACGGGTAGAGGTGCTCGCCACCCGGGCCGACGCCGCGCTTCATCGCGTTGCCGAATTCGGCGAGCGTCCAGGCGCCGATGCCGGCCTTTTCATCGGGTGAGATGTTCGGCACGTGGAAGGTGCCGAAAGGGCTCTTCAGCGCTAGGCCGCCTGCAAGCGTCAGCTTTGCATCGCCTTCGGAACCCGGTGCTGCATGACAGCTGACACAGCCGCCCGCCCAGAAAACCATCTGACCGTTCGCCGGGTCCGGCGCGCCGAGACCGGCCCAACGGCTCTCCGGCAGCGGATCGGGTGCGGTGACGAGATAGAAGGCGCCGCCGCCAAGCACGGCGACGCCGATCAGACAGAGCAGTAACCGGATGAACCTGCGGACCATGCTCCGCCTCCCCTTTACCGAGATTTTCCTGCTTGGAGCGGTTCTGCGACCAGCCCGCACGGGCGGAGAATAAGGTGATCCGCGCCGGCGGCAAGGCCGGCGCGGGTCGCGTATCAAGTTCCAGATCAAACGGCCTATCAATCCTTGATGCGATAGGCCTTGTGACAGCCGCCGCAATTGGCGCCGAGCGTGTTGACCGTGGCGCCGACGGCGGCGGCATCGGCCGGAAGCTGAGCCAGCGCGGTTTCGGCGTCGGTGGAGAGCTTGGCGGCGCGCGCCTTGAAGTCATCCATGTTTTCCCAGATCTTCGGGCTCGCCTCTTCGTCGCCCGTCTCCGTGCCCGGCTTGAACTGGTCGGGGAAGACCTTGGCCGTTGCGGCGATGGTCGTCAGCGCCGCCTTCACCGCCTCGGCGTCATAGGGCTTGGTGCCCTTGGCGATGGCTGCCAGGGCGCCGGCCGAACCGCCGATCTGCTTCATCAGCGCAATGCGCGAATCATGAGTACCGTCGGCGGCGGTCACCGAACCTAAGGCTATGCCGGCCATCGCTGCGGCGGCAGCTACTGCTTTCCAATTCATATTCCTCTCCATTTCTCCTCGGCCAACTGGCCGGAGGCCAATCTGCACCGGGAGCATGACAAAATCCATGCGTCCTGGCAGTCACGTTTTGCCGGAGCATCATAAAAACAATGTGATAGGCCGTTCTCTGCTTTTATGCATGTCGTTATCCCGGAACCGCTGCACACTTCCGGGCGACATGCAGTGGCGCTCAAGCGCTTTTCCACCCCTGCCAGAGGCTGAAGGCGGAAACCGCAACCAGCAGCAGTCCGGCGAAGCGGCCGACAAAGGCCGTGACGTCAGGGTTTGCGACGAGCAGGTCGCGGCTGCGGCCGGCGGTCATCGCCAGCGTGCCGTAGATCGCAAACTGGGTGACGACAGTCATGACGCCCATGATCAGCCCCTGCATCCAGATCGGGCCATATTCCGGTCTGAGGAACTGCGGATAGACGGCAAACATGAAGATATAGGCCTTCGGATTGACCAGACAGGTGACGGCGCCCTGGCGAAAGGCGCGCCAGCCGGAGTGCGCCGTTCCCGGGCCAACCGCCTCGACGGTGATCGAACTGCGGATCAGCGAAATGCCGATCCAGATCATGTAGGCGACGCCGGCAAAGAGCAGCACGTTGAAAAGCTGCGGCAGCATGGTGACGAGCACGCCGACGCCGGCTGCGCCGTAGGCCGAATGCACGGCGCCGCCGGCCATGATGCCGCCGGTCGCCGCCAGCCCGCGTTTGACGCCGCCGGTCAGCGAATTGGCGAGCACGAAGAGCATGTCCATACCCGGCACGATGATGATGCCAAAGAGAAGGGTGAAGAAGAGCCAGAGGTTTTCGTGGTAGTTCATGTCAGTTACCGCCTTGGGTTCTGCGGGCCGTTTTGAAAGACCCTGATTGATTTCAATCCGATAGGCGGCTCTATACGGGAACCCAACTGACAGTGTATTGTCAGGAGCGTGGCGGATGGGAGAGGCAAAAATGCGCAAGGCCTCGCGGCTTTTCGAGATCATTCAGATCCTCAGGCTGGCAAGAAAGCCGATGACAGCAGCGACGATGGCCGAGACGCTCGAGGTGACCGTGCGCTCGATCTATCGCGACATCGCCGCCCTTCAGGCGATGCGGGTGCCGATCGAAGGCGGGCGCGGCATCGGCTACATCATGCGGCCGGGTTTCGACCTGCCGCCGCTAATGTTTTCGATCGAGGAGATGGAGGCGATCGTGCTGTCGCTGGCGCTGCTCGAACGGACGGCGGACGAGGAGCTGAAGCAGGCCGCGCGCCGGGTCAACCAGAAGATTGCCGGCGCGGTGCCGGCGCCGCTACGCCAGGCGATGGACAACAAGGCGCTTTACGCCTGGGGCTCGATTGCGCAGCCGGCCGGCTTCGACCTGGCGATCGTGCGCCGCGCGATCCGCGACGAACGCAAGCTGATGCTCGGCTACCGCGACGAACTCGGCCGCGCCAGCGAGCGGACGATCCGGCCCGTCGCGCTGATCTATTATTCGCAGACCGCCAATATCGTCGCCTGGTGCGAACTACGACAGGCGATTCGCAATTTCCGCAGCGACCGGGTGGAGCGCTGCGCAACGAGCGAGGATTTCTTCAAGGGCGACGGCGACCGGCTGCGGGAGCTTTGGACCAGCGGCTGGACGGAGAAGGCTGTGCCTGCCTGATGCTCTATCCATTTGTTTTGCGCAATTCCTGTGAAAACCGCTGCACCCTTTTGCTGGAATTACTCTAGGTGTGGGAGCCGTATCGCTGAGGTAGATCACGCCAAGGCGCTCCAGATCGCAGCTTGCTGAAAATGCCGTTCAAAACCCGTCGATCATCAACGCGCGGCACGCCTCATGGCTTGTTCGGCAGGAGTGGGTCGATGGTCCGCCATTCAAAGTCCGTACGATCATGTCGGATCATGCTCGCGCCTCCGAAACATGTTTGGACAGTTTAGGAATATGATTTATGTCCGCAGGATGTCTGAGATCGCCCTTCTTGATAAGTTCGTTGCATGGGTAAAAGAACTGGCTGAAAAGGCTCGGTCCGCCAGCTTGAGCGTCAATTTTGAAATTTGTCCTCCTACGCTGAACCCAGCTGCGAAGGTGGACTTTGAAAGCAGCGAAATCCTGGCCCGGATTACATTTTGGGGCGACGGAAGTTTTCATGCCGAGGCGATCGACCCCGGAACGTCAACCACAATCCTTTCTCGCCACGGTCAAGCGTTGACAAATCGCGCATTCAGCGAGGAATTTCGCGATGTTCTGAATTTGGTAGCCATTAACAGCCCCAGCAGAGACCCATAATATTTATGGGTTCACGGTCTAATAAGCCAGCGTGCGGCTCACCTCGCGGCCGAAGCCGCGGATTTCGATGCGGTCGGGATGGACCTCGACGATCGCGAAGGCGTTTTCCGTCTCGGTGTCGACCACGCCCTTGAAATTGACGAAGTGGCAGGCGCCGGCCATGCCGTAATTGCCGACGTGGTCGTGGCCGTTGAGATAGGCGACGACATTGCTGGTGGAGGCAAGCAGCTCGACGATGCGCTCGCTGTCCCACATGCCGTGCTCACTGGGCGGATGAATGGGATAGTGATTCATGACGATCACCTTTTCGCCGGCCTCAGCCGCTTTTGCGATTTCATCGCCAAGCCAGGCGAATTGTTCGTCGCTCAGCGCGGCATTCCAGCGATGCGCATTCCTGGCACCCTTGGCCTGCAGCTCTGCCAGCATCCGAGCGGCAAGCGCACGATGATGATGGCCTTCGGGCGGCGCGAAGATGCTGACCTCGTTGCCGTCGAGCACGATAAAGCGCCAGCCGTGACGCAAGAAGCTATAATAGGGCGATGGCATGCCGAGGCGCGCGGCGACTTCGGACAAGTGTCCAGCAGAGACCGAGAAATCGTGGTTGCCGAGCAGGAAGAGCGCCTCGTGCCTGAGCTTCTCATAGACCGGCAGGATATCGTCGAAGCTTGAAAAGCTGCGGTCGATGACATCGCCGAGCGTCATGACGAAGCTCAATTCCCAGCCATTGAACACCTCGATCGCCGCGGCGACCTTGGCGAGACTGTTGGCGTAATAGCGATCCATCACCACATGCGGTGCGATCGCCGCATATTGCGGGTCGGCGATGACGCCGAAGCGGAACAAGGGAGACGCAGAGGAAGACATGGGGCGTGATTAGGAGCGGCTGGTGACAGGGATGTGACGGCTTCGTGTGAAAACGAAACACCCGGCGTTTGAGGCGCCGGGTGTCAAATTCGAGGCGGACGACATCGCCGCCATGGCGGCTGGTCTGGTACCGCTTACTTCGTGGCTTCTTCGTAGCGTTCCAGGACGTAGTCCCAGTTGATCAGGCTATCGACGAAGGCTTCGAGATATTTCGGGCGGGCGTTGCGATAGTCGATGTAATAGGAGTGTTCCCAGACGTCGACGCCGAGGATCGGGGTGGCGCCGTGAACCAGCGGGTTTTCGCCGTTCGGGGTCTTGGAGATTTCGAGCTTGCCGTTCTTGACGGAAACCCAGGCCCAGCCGGAGCCGAACTGGGTGGCGCCGGCATTGGCGAAATCGGCCTTGAACTTGTCATAGCCGCCGAGATCGGAGGTAAAGGCCGCTTCGAGTTTGCCCGGCAGCTTGTTGCCGCCGCCGCCCTTCTTCATCCACTTCCAGAAATGGATGTGGTTGTAGTGCTGGGCCGCGTTGTTGAAGAGGCCGGCATTGGTGCCGAAGGACTTCTTGACGACGTCTTCGAGCGAGAGGTCCGAAAGACCGGCTTCGGCGGCGAGCTTGTTGCCGTTGTCGACATAGGCCTTATGGTGCTTGTCGTGGTGGAACTCCAGCGTTTCCTTCGACATGAAGGGAGCAAGCGCTTCGTAATCATAGGGAAGTTCAGGCAATTCGAAAGCCATGTCAGATCTCCTCTTGGCAATTGATTGCGTCTCGGCAGGTGAGGCGGAACATAGGAGCGGAAAGGGGGAGAGGCAACCGGCGAATTATCAAAAAACGACCAGCCGGAGGAAAATTTGCCTCAGTTACAGGGTTGGAGTCGCGCCTAGAAATCGCTTGGGCAAATCAATGGGAATGCCCGCCCCGAAAACCGCTTTGCCTGTTATGGCGATCAACGGAGACCCGATATGAACAGGAATATAATCCAGCCTCTCACTGCCGCCGTACTGCTTTGCCTGCCAGGTACGGCGCATGCCTCCTCCGATGACGCCTGGAAGCAGCTCGCCGCCGACGTCGAGGCCAAATGCAAGAAGGCAGCGGTCACGATCGAGAAGCCCAGCACCACCGTCGATCCGTTCGGCAGCTCGCATTACGGGCTTGCCCTGGTGACAGGCAAGCCGAAGGGCGCCAAGGGGCTGATCGCCCAGATCTGCGTCTACGACAAGCAAAAGAAAACCGTCGAGATCGGCAGCGAACTGGACGCCAAACAGCTTGGGCTGATGCCGGCAAAATAGACTGTAGCGGGGTCACCCCAAAGTGCCCCCCGGTGTGGATCTGTGCCTTGCGTCACATTTCGCCGGGAACCGGAACCTACCCTTAGGAGTTGAGAGGCTGGGCTTTAGAGCGGTTCAGCTTTTGAGAGAAGCGCAGAACCGCTCAAATCTTTTATTTATGCAATTCCTGGGGAACCGCTTTCCACTTTTCCTGGGCTTGCGACTGCATAATTCCCTAAATCAGAATTGATTTAGGGGCAAAATTATGCAGCAATTCAAAGTGTTACAGCGTCCTTTGCGCGTCCGAAAAGACGCGCGGCGCTGTAGGGAGGTGCCGGCATGTCAGAGCTTCGCAGCAGGGCGGAAGATCAGCAAAAAATCTATCAGCGTTGGGCGCCGGTCTATGACCGGGTCTATCGCGGCATCCTGCGCGATGGCCACCGCAAGCTTGCTGCACTCGCGGCCGCAGCCGGCACCGACATACTGGAAATCGGCGTCGGCACTGGCCTGACGCTCGGGCATTACCCGCGCCACTGCCGGGTAACCGGCATCGACATTTCCGAACACATGATCGCGCGGGCGCGTGAAAAGGCGAAACGCGAGAAGCTGCAGCATGTGCGGGCGCTTGATGTGATGGATGCCCACGCGCTTACCTTTGCCGACCGGTCTTTCGATGCGGTCTGCCTGCCCTTCGTCATCACGCTCATCCCCGAGCCCGAACGGGCGCTTGACGAATGCGCGAGAGTGCTCAGGCCGGGCGGCGAGATCATCCTTGCCAGCAAGCTTGGCGACGGCGCCGGTCTGCAGGGCGCGATCGAGACGGCGGTGGCGCCGCTGGTGCGTCACATCGGCTGGTCCTCCGCCTTCCGCGTTCACCGCATCGTCGCCTGGGCCGAGCGCCGCGGTGATTTCGCGCCTGCCGATATTCTGCCGGTCTTTCCGAACGGCTTCTTCAAGATCGTCAGGCTGAAGCAGCACGGACTTGCCGCCTGAGACCGGAAACTTTTTCCCCGCGTCGCTTATTCTGATGCTACCGTTTGTCTGAGGGGACTGCATGACATCGGATTTCTTTTTCTTCATCGTCGTGGGTTTCTGCGCGCAGATCGTCGACGGCGCACTCGGCATGGCCTTCGGCGTGCTGTCGACGACCAGCCTTCTCGCCTTCGGGGTGCCGGCGGCCAATGCCAGCGCCATGACGCATGTGGCGGAAATGTTCACCACCGCCGCCTCGGGCATCTCGCACGCCTATCATCGCAACGTCGATTGGCGCCTCGTGGCGCGGCTCGCACCGGCCGGCATGATCGGCGGCGCGATCGGCGCCTATCTGCTGGCCAATATCGACGGCAAGGTGATCGCGCCCTTCGTGTCGGCCTATCTGATCGCGATCGGGCTGGTGATCCTCTACAAAGCCTTTCGGCCGCCGCCGAAACGGGATGTCCGCGACTGGATGGTGCCACCGGTCGGGCTTTGCGGCGGCGTGCTCGATGCGATCGGCGGCGGCGGATGGGGGCCGATCGTCACCAGTTCGCTGGTCAGCCGCGGCCATGATCTGAAACGGGTGATCGGCTCGACCAATTTCACCGAATTCGCGGTGACGCTGACGATTTCCCTGACCTTCATGCTGACGCTCGGCTGGTCGGAACTCAATTCGGCGATCGGCCTGATCATCGGCGGCGTCATCGCCGCCCCCTTCGGCGCGATCCTCGTCAAACGGCTGCCGGTGCGGCCGCTGATGGTGGCGGTCTCGATGATCATCATCGGCACGTCGGCAATGCGGCTCCTGTAAAGCAGTGGCGCGTCCCCGTCTCGGCCGAGCTTACAAACTGCGGCCGAAATAGACATCCACGGAGGCGATCTTGTCGCCGCGGAAGCTAAGGCTCTCGATGTTGCGGAAGCTGCCGCCATCCCGTTTTTCGGCGCGATAGCGGATGACCGCCTCGTCGCCGTCGATCGCCAGGAATTCGATGTCAAAGCCGCGGAAGACCGGCTCCTTCGGCCAGCAGCGCTCGAAATAGCTCGCCCGGTCGATGTGGTCATCGCGCGGACTGGAGAAGGTGAAATCCTCCGTCAACATCGCACCGACGATATCCTTGCGGTCGTCGAGATAGGCGGCATAGAGATGACGGACAGTCTGCTCTCGGGATGTGCGCATGTCGCTCATGGCAATGTCCTTGGATTGACCGATTGCATTATGCAATCGGTCATGTTGTAGCAGTTTTGTCCGAGAGGGTCCAGATTGCGGCTCTCATTTCCGAAGACAGGCCACCAATGCGGAAGCGCCATCTTGAAGGATGGGCCATAGCGCGGTTATATCAGCGCGTGCCCGCCCTGGAACGGCGAGCGCATGCACCGCTACGGCCTATGCGTTCGACCTCGAAAAACTCGATCTCAGGACAGTTTCACCCGCGCCGATCTCCTCGCCGCGGCAAAGGGCACATTGTTTCACCATGCGTGCGGAACTTCGCCCGCGCGATCAATGCCGGGGCCGAGAGATGACCGATACGCAATTGGACGCCAGCGCCAGGCCCGGCTCGATCCACTGGAAGCGCAATCTCACCATCTCGCTGATCGGCTCCTTCACCACGATCGTGGCGATGACGCTGCTGCTTCCCTTCCTGCCGCTTTATGTCGAGGAGCTCGGTGTCAGCGACCATGCTGACATCGTGCAGTGGTCGGGTATCGCCTATGGCGCCACCTTCTTCGCCGCGGCTCTCGTCGCGCCGCTCTGGGGCCGGCTCGGCGATATTTACGGCCGCAAGCTGATGCTGGTGCGCGCCAGCCTCGGCATGACGCTGGCGATCTCGCTGATGGGCATGGCCGGTAATGTCTGGCAGCTGGTGGCCCTGCGCCTCTTCGTCGGGCTTGCCGGCGGTTATGCCTCCGGTTCGATGGTGCTGGTGGCGACGCAGACGCCGAAGGACCGTTCGGCCTGGGCGCTCGGCGTGCTCTCCTCCGGCATCATGGCCGGCAATCTCGTCGGGCCGCTGGTCGGCGGGGCGCTGCCGCCGATCATCGGCATCCGCGGCACGTTTCTCGCCGCCGGCGGCATGATCTTCCTCGCCTTTCTCGCCACGGCCTTGCTGATCAAGGAAGAGAAATCGCCGGCTCGCAAGCAGGCGGCCAAGGCCAGCGGCGGCTGGAAATCCATTGCCGATAAGCGGCCCGTCATCGCCATGCTGGCGACCGGCATGCTCTTGATGTTCGCCAATATGTCGATCGAGCCGATCATCACCGTCTATGTCGCGCAGCTCGTGCCCGTCGAAGCCCAGGTGACGATGATATCGGGAATCGTCATGTCGGCCGCCGCTCTCGGCAGCATTCTCTCGGCCTCATGGCTCGGCAAGCTCGCCGACAGGATCGGCCATTGGCCGGTGATTTCAGGCGCGCTCGCCGTCGCGGGGCTGCTGCTGATCCCGCAGGCCTTCGTCACCAGCTCCTGGCAGCTGATCATCCTGCGTTTCCTGATGGGCGCAGCACTCGGCGGGCTGCTGCCCTGCATCGCCGCTGTTATCCGCCACAGCGTGCCGGACAGTGCGGCCGGCAGCATTCTCGGGCTTTCCATCTCGTCGCAATATGTCGGCCAGGTGGCCGGCCCCATCCTTGGCGGCTTTGTCGGCGGGCATATCGGCATGCGGGCGGTGTTCCTCGGCACGTCAGTACTGCTTCTCGCAGGTGCTGCCTATTCCTGGATGGTACGGCCGAGGGAGACATCCGGCTAAGGGGCGCTCCCGCAGATCAGCTCGACGCCTGACCGGGCGATCGCTTCCAGCGTCTCGCGGCTGTCGCCGGCGCGGGCGCGGACGGCGAGCGAATGCATGACGGCGGAGGCGAGCCTTGCAAGCATCTGCGGATCGGCGCCTCGGGGAAGCTCGCCCCTGTCCACGGCAAGGCGCATGCGCTTTTCGATCTCGTCGTCGAAATCATTGAGGCTGCGGCCGAGCACCTCGCGGATCCGCTCATGCTGGACCGCCTCGACCGATGCCGTGCCGATCAGCAGACAGCCGCGGGCGGCGGTTTCACCGTGCAGATAGATCGCCAGCGCACCGGCATAGACGCGGGCGATATTGTCGCGCAACGGCAGTGACGGGTCGAGCGCCTCAGTCAGCACGTCCATGCCGTCCTGCCGATACCCCTCCAGCGTATCGAGATAGAGATCCTCCTTGTCGCCGAAGGCGCCGTAGAGGCTCGGGCGGTTGAGGTTTGTCGCAGCGCTCAGATTGTCGAGCGAGGCGGCGGCAAACCCCCTGTCCCAGAAGACATCCCGCGCCTTGCCGAGCGCCGCCTTGGCGTCGAAGGCCCTCGGGCGGCCGCGCTTCTTTTCGTCCTTCATATTTTGTACCATTTCGCATTAAATTCTTGACGAAGATTATTTTATGCGAAACAGTACAAATGTTCAAACGCTATCGGCGGGCGGCACCGACCGCCTCCACAGGGAGAGGAAACCGCGATGAAACTCTATATGCACGCAGCCGCCTGTTCGCTTTCACCGCACATCATCTGCCGGGAGCTAGGGCTTGATATCGAGCTCGTCCAGGTCGACCGGCAGACCCACAGGACGAGCGATGGTGAGGATTACCTCGCCATCAACGGCAACGGCTATGTGCCGGCGCTGATGCTCGACGACGGCAAGGTGTTGACCGAGGGGCCGGCGATCGTGCAGTTCCTCGCCGACAGTGTGCCGGAAGGGGCAGCTATGTTGCCTGAAGTCGGCGACATCCGCCGCAACGAGGTGCAATCCTATCTGAACTTCATCACCGCCGAGCTGCACAAGCCGATGGTGTTGCTCTTCAACCCGATTTATTCCAGCGTTCATGGCGAGGTCCGCGCGCTGATCTCGAAGCGGCTCACCTGGCTGAACGGCCGTCTTGCCGGACCCTATCTTACCGGCGATGCGTTTACGGTGGCGGATGCCTATCTCTTCGTCTGCCTGAACTGGTCGCCCTGGACCGACATCGATCTCAGGCAATGGCCTGATCTGCACGGCTTCATGGCCCGGGTGGCGGCACGACCGAAGGTGCGCGAGGCGCTGCAGGCCGAAGACCTCGAGGCCTTCGATGCCGACGGCGTCTATTTTGCACCACACGCCTATCTCGCCTCATCAGGACGGACCGGCTCGCCGGTCAGGCCGTAAACGCCAGGTCGCCCGCATTCCGGGCTCGGACGACCGTCAGAGCGAGCTCACGGCGACCGGCAAAGCGCGCTTGTGGCCGGTCGCCCGATAGGCGGCGAGGATGCGGCGGCGGGCGATCTCGCCGACCGGCTTGCCTTCGAGAAAATCGTCGATCTCGTCATAGCTGACGCCATAGGCCTCCTCGTCGGGGCGCAATGGGCGCTGGTCCTCGAGATCGGCGGTCGGCACCTTGAACACCAGCTCGTCCGGGGCGCCGAGCCGCTTTGCCAGCAGGCGGACCCGGCGCTTGTTAAGGCCGGCGAGCGGCAGGATATCGGCCGCGCCATCGCCGAACTTGGTGAAGAAGCCCATGACCGCCTCGGCCGCATGATCGGTGCCGATGACAAGGCCGCTCACCGCGCCGGCGAGCGCAAACTGGGCGATCATCCGCTGGCGGGCCTTGATATTGCCGAGGATGAAATCCTGTCGGCCGGCATCGGCAAAGGCGAGGCCGCCGTTTAACGCGGCGCCAAGCATCGCATCCGCCGGCGCCTTGATGTTGACCACCATCGAGCGGTCGGCGCCGATCGTTTCCAGCGCCCTCACCGCATCCGCCTCATCAGCCTGGACACCGTAGGGAAGGCGCACGGCGATGAATTCGGCCGCGTGGCCGCTGTCCCGCAGCTCGCGCACCGCCTTCTGGGCAAGCAACGCTGCCGTCAGCGAATCGACGCCACCGCTGATGCCGAGGACGTAGCCGCGCATGCCCGAAGCGATGAGATAATCCTTGAGGAAACCGGTTCGCCGTTCGATCTCGCGCTCAGGGTCGATGTCGGCGGCGACACCCAGTTCGCGGATGATCTCACCTTGTTCGTCGAACAGCACAGTCATAAGCCTCTTCCTCCCCGCTTGCGGAATTTCGGCGCCACTATGGCGAAAAGATGGGGGGAAGACGAAGCCGTTTCGGGCAGACCTGCCATGCATTTTATGCAAGTGGGCGGTTTGGCACCTACCGCACGATCGTGAACAACTCCACCGGATCGGCAAAACCCTTCAGCCTGTGCGCCCCGACAGAGACGGCATCCCCTGCCCCGGCCTCCTCACGGAACGGCGCCGACATCAGCAAGGGCTCTCCCAGTTCGCTGCAGGCGGTCTGGATGCGGCTGACCAGGTTGACGTCGCCGCCGATCAGGGTGAAGTCGAGGCGGCGGCCGGAGCCGACATTGCCGTAGCTGACCTCGCCGTAATGCAGGGCGATGCCGGCCTTCACGCCGAGGCCCTCATATTGGAAATGGTCGATCTCATCGAGGATAGCGCGGGCCGATGCCAGGGCCGCGCCGCACGAATGGGCGGCATCATAGCCCGGGAAAAAGGCAAGCACGGCGTCGCCCATGAATTTCAGCACCTCGCCGCCTTCGCGGGTGATGGCCGGCACGATTTTATCGAAGTAGGCGTTGAGCAGGCCGAGCACGGTGCTGCCCGGCAGCCGGTTCGACAGTTCGGTAAAGCCTCTGAGATCACAGAGCAGCAGGGCTGCCTCCATCGATTCGACCTCGTCGCGGCGGATGCGGCCGGCCAGGATGCGGCTTGCCGTCAGCGGGCCGATATAGGTATCGAGCAGGCTGAGCTCGACCTGGCGAAGGATGCGCAGTTCGCTGGTGTTGCGCAGCGCCGGCAGGATGCGCTCGATCACCTGACGTTCGGAGGCGGTAAAGCCGCCCGGCCGCTTCGTACCGAAGACGGCGGCGCTGACCGGGCCGTCGACATTGCAAAGTGGCGCGATGACGAGCTGCATCAGGCCGCGATCGGCAAAGACATCGATATGCTGCCAGCGGCCATGCACACTTTCTCTGGTATCGACCACAAGCGGTTCGCGGGTTTCCATGACCTTGCGCAGTGGCGTATTTGATATGGCGACCCGGGCGCCGTGTTCCCGGTCGTGGATCTCGACCGGTTCGCCCGGCGCCCAGGCGATGGTGCGGCCGATGAACTCGGGATGCAGCGTCATCAGATGCAAGGTCAGCCGGTCGACCGGCAGGCCGAGCGCCTGGAGCCTGCGGCCGAGGCCGGAGACGAGGCCCGCTTCGTCGAGCGCGTGGCATTCATCGCCGGAGAGCCATTCGATGATGGAGAGCAGCGCAGCGGCGCTGACGGCATGGCCGGCGGTCTTCGTTTGGAGCCTGTCGGTATCGGGAGCATAGATCGCTGACGTCATGGCTTTCTCCTCCTTGAGGGAGGCGGCGCGCTAGTGAGCGCCGCCGCCGGAGAGTTGACCGGGTTTCCTGAGAAGCAGGGTTGCAAGCAGGGCGACGACGAGAGCGACGCCGAGCAGGAAGAAGGTGTCACTGAAGGCCATGATATTGGCCTGCTTGCGTATTTTCAGCGCGATGGCGACGACGGCCTTGTGCCCGGCGAGCGCCTGATCGCTGACGCCGTGGCTCATGAAATAGCCGGTGAGCCTGGCGATGCGATCGCGGGTGGCTTCCTCGAAGACCGAGACCGAGTTGGTGAGGATGTTCGAGTGGAACTGTTCGCGCTTCGACAGGAAGGTCTGCAGCGAGGCGATGCCGACGGCGCCGCCGAGATTGCGCATCATGTTGAAGAGTGCCGAAGCCGAACCGGCATTTTCCTGCTCGATGCCTGCGGTAGCGATTGCCGAGAGCGGCGTGAAGACGAGCGCCTGGCCGATGGCGCGGACGATGTTCGGCCAGAACAGCTGGTCGCTCGCATAATCGCCGGTCATATGGACGTTCATGAAGTTCGAGGCGGCGAAAAGGGCAAAGCCGACGACGATCAGCAGGCGGACATCGAAACGCTTCATCAGGCGCGGCACCAGCGGGATCAGCATCAGCTGCGGGATGCCGGTCCATGCGAGAACCATGCCGATCTGCTCGGAATTATAGCCCTGGATGCGGGTCAGATAGATCGGCAGCACGAAGACCGAGCCGTAAAGCGCAATGCCGAGCAGGAAATTGGCGACGATGCCGAAGCCGAAATTGCGGCGCACCAGCAGGCGAAGGTTCAGCAGCGGATTGGCAGTCTTCAGCTCGATGATCAGGAACAGCGTCAGCGAGACGGCAGCGATAACAGACAGGCGGACAATGAAATCGGAGCCGAACCAGTCTTCCTTGTTGCCCTCTTCCAGCACGGTCTGCAGGGCCGCAAGGCCGATCGCCATGGTGACGATGCCCGGCCAGTCGCCCTTGGCAAGCAGCTTCAGGTTCATCGGCGCGCGGTCGAGCGAGACCCAGAGCAGGCCGACCATCAGCGCGCCGGGCACCAGGTTGACGTAGAAGATATGTTCCCAGCCCCAGTTCTCGGTGAGGTAACCGCCGATCGTCGGGCCGATCGCCGGCGCGAAAGTGGCAGACAGGGCAAAGAGGGCAAGGCCGATCGGCTGCTTGGCCTTGGGCAGCAGGGTGATGATGATGGTGAAGGCCATCGGGATCAGCACGCCGCCGGAAAAGCCCTGAATGGCGCGCAGGATGATCATCTGCTGCAGATTGGCCGCGAAGGCGCAGGCGACGGAGAAGATGAGAAAGAGGATGGCGTTGACAAGCAGATAGTTACGGACCGAGAAGACGCGCGCCAACCAGGCGCTCAGCGGAATGACGACAATCTCGGCGATCAGATAGGAAGTCGAAATCCAGCCGCCGTCATCCGTGCCGGCGCCGATCGCGCCCTGGATATCGGCAAGCGAGGCGTTGACGATCTGGATGTTGAGGACGGCCATGAAGGCGCCGAGCGTCGAGCCGACAACGGCTGCCCACATGCGCAGAGGGCTCATGACGGCAGGTGCCACGGGCGCTGCGGCGGCGGGGCGCGTCAGCGAATTGCCGTTTGCGGCGATCTGAAGAGTGGCCATGGCTTATCTCCTTCCAGCTCTCGCGGGAAACTTTCTCATGACGGGATTCGGGTGATCATTCGGAAATGATCGGGATCATTCGGGAATGATCGGGATCATTGGGCGAAGAAGGGAAGGATCATCCAGCGTGGCTGGATAATCCCTCTTCGGCCGCCCCAGAGGCTTGGGCAGGCTTGGTCTCGCCAACCTTGGTCTCGGCAGCTCGGGTTTGGGCAGCCTTGGTATCGATTTCAGGCTCGACCGACATGCCCGAGCGCAACAGCCCGCTCGGCGCTTCGTCGTCGATGACGATCTTGACCGGGATACGCTGAACGATCTTGGTGAAATTGCCGGTGGCATTGTCCGGCGGCAGCAGCGAGAATTCCAGGCCGCTTGCCGGCGAAACGCTGTCGACATGACCCTTGATCGAGATATCGGGAAAGCTGTCGACCTTAATCTCGACCGACTGGCCGGGGCTGATATAGGTCAGCTGCGTTTCCTTGAAATTGGCGACGACATAGACCGCATGCAGCGGCACGACGGCCATGAGCTGCGTGCCTGAGGTGACATACTGGCCGACCCGGATCGACCGGGCGCCGACCGTGCCGTCAACGGCAGCGACGATGTCCGTATAGGAGAGGTTGAGCTCTGCTTGGTGGGCGGCGGCGGCCGCACGGTCGCGCTGGGCAACGGTCTGTTCGCGCTCGGTCTGAAGCACCGGCACCTTATTCTGAGCCGTGACGAGGGCTGCCCGGTCGCGCTCGACGGCAGCAGCGGCCTGGTCACGGGCCGACTGGGTCTGTTCGGCGCGAGACTGGGTGCCGGCGCCGTTGGTGATCAGGCGGGCCGAGCGGGCGGCATCGGACACGGCAAAATCCAACGACGCCTGCGAGGCATCGATCGTCGCCCTCGCCTGCTCGATCACCGATTGCTGCAAGGAGATCTGGGCGTCGATATTGGTGATGGCGGCTTCGGCCGCCTTCACATCGGCTCTGGCCTGCGACAGTGCAGCCTGGAAGTCGCGATCGTCGATGCGGGCGAGAACCTGGCCGGCCTTGACCGCGTCATTGTCGTTGACCAGCACCTGGCTGATATAGCCGGCGACCTTCGGGGCGACAGTGGTGTAATCGGCCTTCACATAGGCATCGTCGGTGGTTTCGATGAAGCGGCCAACCGTCCAGTAGCGATAGCCGAAATCGCCCGCGAAAGCGACGCCGGCAAGCAGCGCGGCGGCAATGACGGCGCGCTTGACGATCCGACGGCCGGTCTTTTTGGGCGCTTCCGCGACTGATGCGTCCGCAGCCGGTACTTCGGCGACCGGCGCTTCAGAGACAGGCATGGCGGGCGCCTCGGCGGCCGGCGCCCTGGCGGCTTCCTCGGCCAAGATCTGCTCGGCCTGCTTCGCACTTTCGAAAACTTGCCTGTGGGGTAACTCGACCATCGCAATTCTCCTTCACCGTTGGCCTCCTCCGTGAGAGGCCATGTTCGATGCGCAGGAAAATGCACCCTGACATTTATTTTGATAATCTGCTTAAATCGGGAAGGATCATCAACTCTCAGCGGATAATCCGAGGGCAATATGGATCGGCTGACAAGCCTCACAGTCTTTGGCCGGGTGGTGGAATGCGGTGGTTTTTCCGCCGCCGCGCGCCGGCTCAACATGTCCGTCACCATGGTCGGCAACCACGTGCAATCGCTGGAGGACCGGCTCGGCGTGCGGCTGCTCAACCGCACGACGCGCAAGGTCAGCCTGACCGAAACCGGCAAATATTACTATGAGCGCTCTTTGCAGATCCTGGCCGAGCTGGAAGAGGCGGACCGGACGGCGGGGGCGCTGAGTTCGACGCCGCGCGGCACGTTGAAGGTCTATACCAGCAGCGCCATCGTGCGTTTCCTCTCGCCTGTCGTCAGCGAATTTATGGAGCTCTATCCGTCGATCTCACTCGATTTCAGCGTCGGCGAGCGGATGGTCGACATGATCGAGGATGGCTACGATCTGGTGATGCGCACCGTACTGCCGCCGGATTCGTCGCTCGTCGCGCGCAAGCTGACGCCCTGGCGCCATATGCTCGTCTGCTCGCCGGCCTATTTCGAGAGCCGTCCGATGCCGAAGACGCCGGCCGAGGTCGCCGATCACAATTGCCTGCAATATGCCTATTACCCCTATGGCGACGAATGGCGCTTCGAGGATGGCGAGGGCAAAAAGGAGAGCGTCAAGATCAGCGGCAATGTCGTCTCCAACAGTGCCGAGATGCTGCGCTTCCTGACGCTGACCGGGCGGGGCATCTTCCTGGCGCCGAGTTTCGTGGTGTTCGACGACATCGCCGAAGGGCGGCTGGTGAAGATCATGCCGGACTACCGGCCGATCGAATTCAACATCAACGCGGTCTATCCCAACCGCAGCCATCTGCCGACGAAGGTGCGGCTGTTCATCGATCTCTTGGCGGAGAGATTTGCGGAACATCGGAAGTGGATGACGTGAGGGTGCGCCCCGGGTAGGCCTGCTCTCACTTTTTTTGCGAATGGGCTCGGGTGTGGCTGGCACCGACCGCGCCGGCCCTGCGCTTGCGCTCCGGGCGTTCGCCACTGCAATCGATTCACTGGATCGATTGCTCCCGCTTCGCGGGATCGTGGCTCACTCCTCGCTTTCGCTCCTGCCGTAGGCCCAATCCATGTAGAGTTCCAGCGCCTTGCGGGTGACCGGGCCTTCCTGGAGGTTGCGGTCGTCAAGGCGGGTGACGCTGACAACCTTGGAATAGTTGCCGGTGGTGAAGATCTCGTCGGCTTGCATGAAATCCTCGACGGAGAGCGTCGCTTCGTGCACGTCGAAACCGGCCTGGCGCAGCAGGCCGATGACGCGGGCGCGGGTGATGCCAGCGAGGAAGGTGCGGTTGGCGGCCGGCGTCATCACCACGCCGTCCCTGACCATGAAGATGTTCGAGGAAGCGGTCTCGACGACATTGCCATTCAGGTCGCGCACCAGCGCATTGTCGAAACCGCGGCTGCGCGCTTCGGCGATCATGCGGCCGCTGTTTGGATAGAGCGAGCCGGTTTTCGCCTCGGTCATCGCGGTTTCCGGCGAGGGGCGGCGATAGGGCGAGACGGTGAGGCTGGTGCCGCCATGGCCGCCCATCGGCGCTTCGAACAGGCAGAGCGCGAAGCGGGTCGATTCCCCGTCGACGGCGACGACGCTGCCGGGCGAACCGTGTTCGCCCCAATACATCGGCTTGATATAGATTGCCGTCGCACCGTCGAACTTCGCAACGCCTTCCCAGGCAAGTGCGGCAATCTCCTCGGCTGATTTTACCGGCTTCAGGCCCATGGCGAGCGCTGAGCGGTTGATGCGCTGGCAGTGCAGGTCGAGATCCGGCGCGATGCCGTCGAACCAGCGCGCGCCGTCGAAGACCGTCGAGCCCAGCCACATGGCGTGCGAGGTCGGCCCGATCAGCGGCGGATTGCCGGGGAGCCATTCTCCATCGACATGAGTCCAGGTGGTTGAACGGGGTGTTGTATCGACGGCCATGATGGTTTCCTCCTGAAGCCGGAGAAGGAAAAACCGCCGCGGCAAGCCGGGTCAAGGACAAATCCCGAGCGGAAACGCGGAAGCAAGAAAATGCCGGGGAATGGCGGCAGGCCGCAATATTCGTGCGCAGCACGGCGGCTTCATCGATGGGTGCATCAGCAAAAATGATGGAATGGAATGTTGGAATGGCTACCTGCCGCATGTCATCATGCGCGCAATCGCGGATAGACAGCAAGGGAAGACGCCGATGAAAGCCATGTTCTACGAAGCCTTCGAACAGGCGCCCGAAATCCGCACCCTGCCCGATCCGACGCCAACCGAGGACGGCGTCGTCATAGCGGTCGGGGCCAGCGGGCTCTGCCGTAGCGACTGGCACGGCTGGATGGGCCACGACCCGGATATCCGCCTGCCGCATGTGCCGGGACACGAGCTTGCCGGGCGGATCGTCGCCACCGGCCGCGGCGTGATGCGCTTCAAGGTCGGCGACCGGGTGACCGTGCCCTTCGTTTCCGGCTGCGGCCATTGCGGCGAATGCCATTCCGGCAACCAGCAGGTCTGCCCGAACCAGTTCCAGCCGGGCTTCACCCATTGGGGGTCGTTCGCCGAATATGTGGCGATCGATTATGCCGATACCAATCTGGTGCACCTGCCCGACACGATCGACGATGCGACGGCGGCAAGCCTCGGCTGCCGCTTCGCCACTTCGTTTCGCGCCGTTGCCGACCAGGCGCGCACCGGGCCCGGCGAATGGATC
>NZ_JALBGX010000119.1:0-20042 GCF_023006465.1 Rhizobium sp. PRIMUS64
TCTAGCCTGGCGCCGGCTTTCCGGCCTGCCGCGTTCGGCCTTCGGCACGGCGCTCGCCCATGCCGGGCTCGGCGTCACCGTGCTTGGCATCGTTGCGGTGACGACCTTCCAGAGCGAGCACGTCATCGAGATGAAGCCGGGCGAGGTGACGGAGGCGGGCGGCTACAGCCTGCACTTCGACGGCATGCAGCCAGGGACCGGACCGAACTATACCGAAGACCGCGGCCACTTCACCATCCGCCGTGCCGGCGTTGTGGTTGCCGATACCTGGTCGGCCAAGCGCCTTTATACCGCCCGGCAGATGCCGACGACGGAGGCCGGCATCCTGACCTTCGGACTGAGCCAGCTCTATGTCTCTTTGGGTGATACCACCAAGGACGGCGGCATCGTCGTACGCATCTGGTGGAAGCCCTTCATTCTCTGCATCTGGGGCGGCGCGGTGTTCATGGCCTTCGGCGGCCTCGTCTCGCTCAGCGACCGGCGCTTGCGTGTCGGCGCCCCGCGCCGCAAGGCGAAGCCGGCAAGGCCGGCAGCTCCCGCAATGGAGCCGGCGGAATGATGCGGCGTCTGCTCCTGGCTTTTGCTTTGCTGCTGATGGCCGCCCCCACCTTTGCCGTCAATCCGGACGAGGTGTTGGCCGATCCGGCGCTCGAGGCGCGGGCCCGCGCGCTTTCAGCGGAACTGCGCTGCATGGTCTGCCAGAACCAGTCGATCGACGATTCCAACGCCGATCTGGCCAAGGATCTGCGCCTGCTGGTGCGCGAGCGCATCACCGATGGCGACAGCGACGAGGCGGTGCTGAACTATATCGTCTCGCGCTATGGCGAGTTCGTGCTGCTGAAGCCGCGTGTCGGCATGAAGACGGTGCTGCTCTGGGGCGCACCGGTGCTGCTGGTGCTGGCCGGCGGGCTGTCACTGCTGGTCTTTGCGCGCAAGAGGGCGGGCAAGCCGACCGGCAGCAAGCTAACGGCGGACGAGCAGGCGCGGCTGAGCGAGCTTCTGAAAAAATAACCGGCCAGCCGGCAACTCCCCAGCGTGACTTGTGCGCCGCGGCGGGTGATGCGCAATCAACTGGAAAATTGTGAGGCTTGGGCGAGCTGATCAGACCGGGACCAGTCCGTGGCGGAGCATGATCTCATTGGCCTTCGCGAGGTCCGGTTTGCCGGGCACGTTCACCACCTCGGCAATTTCCTCGAAATAACGCCGTCCAATTGTACCCGGAGTGATGGTCGCCAAGACCTTGGCTGCGCCATCATGCAGGTTCTCGTGATGGTGCACCGCCCCTCGCGGAATGAATATGGCGTCGCCGGCGCGAATCTCGTGCGTTTGCCCGTCGACGATGACAGTGAGCGCGCCTTCAAGGCCGTAGAGGAATTCGTCAGCATCCCGATGACTGTGCGGAGCGGGGACGCGCGCCCGAGATGGCACTGTGAATTCAAACACCGTCGCGCCGACTTCACAGATGAGAAAACGCAGTTCGAGTTGCCCGATCCGCACAATATCGTTTCGTACCGCTTCCATCCAAGGTCCCCACAATGTAAAGTAACTTTACATCAAAACGTAAAGTGACTTTACATATATGTCAATCCCATTGTCCCCGGATTCAATTCCCGACGCATTGCCCGGTCCGCCGTTCTTCGGCGCGCTGCTGCGCGTTGTCTGGCAGCATGTGCGCGACCGTATGCTGCAAGCCATTCACGAGGCGGGGTTTGTTGACTTCCAGGAGACGCATTTTGCCGTGTTCTCGTTTCCGCTGCCGGATGGCATGAGACCGTCCGAGCTCGCGCGTCAGAAGCGGATGTCGCGACAAGCTGTGAACTATCTGCTCAGCCAGCTTGAAGACCTGGGCTATGTCGAGCGTCGTGCAGCCGACGGCAGCGATCGCCGACTGGTCTATCTGACGCCACGGGGACATGAAGTAGTCGCAGCCATTTTCGGATGTCTTCGGCAGTTGCATGAGCAATGGTCCAAAGAGGTTGGAAAGGAGCGCTTCGATGACTTCGTGGATGTGCTGAAGCAGCTGTCGACCAAAGCACAAGAACCGACAAACCGCTGAAAACTCAACTTTGCGACGGTGGTAAGGACTGTCTCAGAATGGTTCGAGAACCGTACCTCTGAAGGTGAGCCGGCCTGAAAGCATAAATATTAGCCGACCGAAGTCCACGGGAATTGAAGGCCGCTTCCGCAAAGGAGCGCGTGTAGCGCAGTCTACCTGAGCCGGAGCCGCCGCGGGTGAAGGCCCATATACGTTCGGCCGTTTGCCAAACATTGCAAACATTACCAACTTTTCATTGGCCGGACAGTTCGCAGTAAGGTGCGGCGTCCTATATCTTTACTCATCGACTGATCCGGCATCGCCGGCTCTGAGAACTAAGAACAAGAGAAGGTGCTCCAATGCTCAAGAATTTCAACGGACGTCCGTCCCTCGCCACTGTGCTCAAGGCTTCTACCGTCGCCGGTATCGCAGCCGCTGTGCTCGCAACCGGCGTTCCGCTCGAAATCACCCGGTCTTATGCTGAAGCTGTCAAAGTTCAGGCGCCCGCCGTTCCGAGCTTCGCCAATGTCGTCGACGCCGTTTCACCGGCTGTCGTTTCCGTCCGGGTCGAAAATCGCGTCAATCCCGTCTCCGACAACAACAATGACGGCTTCTCCTTCGATTTCAACGGCCGCGGCTTCGACGACCTTCCCGACGATCATCCGCTGAAGCGGTTCTTCAAGCAGTTCGGTCAGGATCCGAATGATCAGCAGGGCCATCCCAGGCGCTTCGGCCAGAACGGACCGAATGGTGGTCCGAATGGTCCGGGCGGCAAGGGCCGCCTCCGCCCAGTGGCCCAAGGCTCCGGCTTCTTCATCTCCGAGGACGGCTACATCGTCACCAACAATCACGTCGTTTCCGATGGTCAGGCCTTCGTCGCGGTCATGAATGACGGCACCGAACTCGATGCCAAGCTGATCGGCAAGGATCCGCGCACCGATCTCGCCGTGCTGAAGGTTGACGGCAAGGGCAAGAAGTTCACCTACGTCAACTGGGCCGACGACAACAATGTCCGCGTCGGCGACTGGGTCGTTGCCGTCGGCAATCCCTTCGGCCTCGGCGGCACGGTCACAGCCGGCATCGTCTCGGCTCGCGGTCGCGATATCGGCTCCGGTCCTTATGACGATTATCTGCAGGTGGATGCCGCCGTGAACCGCGGCAACTCCGGCGGTCCGACCTTCAACCTCAGCGGTGAGGTCGTCGGCATCAACACTGCGATCTTCTCGCCGTCGGGCGGCAGCGTCGGCATCGCCTTCGCCATTCCTGCCTCGACCGCCAAGGATGTCGTCGCCGATCTGATGAAGGACGGCCAGGTCTCGCGCGGCTGGCTGGGTGTCCAGATCCAGCCGGTGACCAAGGACATCGCCGAATCCATCGGCCTTTCCGAGCCGAGCGGCGCCCTCGTCGTCGCCCCGCAGGCCGGTTCACCGGGTGACAAGGCCGGCATGAAGGCTGGCGACGTCGTCACCGCGCTGAATGGTGAGACGATCAAGGATGCCCGTGATCTCAGCCGCCGCATCGGCGCGATGCAGCCGGGCAGCAAGGTCGAGCTTTCGGTCTGGCGTGCTGGCAAGGCCCAGCCTCTCACCGTCGAACTCGGCACGCTGCCGGTCGACCAGAAGGATGCGTCCGCCGATGACAACAGCCAGCCGCAGCAGCCCGAGGCGCCGGCTTCCGAGAAGGCGCTTGCCGATCTCGGCCTGACGGTCGGTCCGTCCGATGACGGCAAGGGCCTGGCGATCACCGCCATCGACCCGGACTCCGACGCCGCCGACAAGGGCATCAAGGAAGGCGAAAAGATCACTTCGGTCAACAACCAGGAGGTCTCCAGCCCCGACGAGGTCGTCAAGGTGTTGAACCAGGCCAAGAAGGACGGTCGCACCCGCGCGCTCTTCCAGATCCAGTCCAACGAAGGAAGCCGTTTCGTCGCGCTTCCGATCAACGGCCAGGGCTGATCCTCAAGACAACGGGAGCCGTGCGGACGAAAGTCCGCGCGGCTCGATTCTTCTGACCTTTGAAGGATGATCGCCATGAGCGCCGCCCCGCAGGAAGATGCTTTGAGCCTTGCCGAAACGCAGCCGGTGGGTAATGTCGGCCGCATGAAGATTCTCATCATCGAAGATGATCTCGAAGCCGCGGTCTACCTTACGAAAGCCTTTCGCGAGGCGGGCATCGTCGCCGATCACGCCAGCGACGGCGAGAGCGGTCTGTTCATGGGGTCGGAAAATACCTATGACGTCATCGTCATCGACCGCATGCTGCCGCGCCGCGACGGGCTCTCCGTCATCAGTGAGTTGCGCCGCAAGGCCATCCATACGCCGGTCCTCATCCTCTCCGCGCTGGGCCAGGTTGATGACCGCGTGACCGGCCTTCGTGCCGGCGGTGACGATTATCTGCCGAAGCCTTATGCCTTCAGCGAGTTGCTGGCGCGCGTCGAGGTGCTCGGCCGTCGCAAGGGCACGCCGGATCAGGACGTCGTCTATCGCGTCGGCGATCTCGAACTCGATCGGCTCTCCCACGAGGTGCGCCGCAGCGGCAAGGAGATCCCGCTGCAGCCGCGCGAATTCCGCCTGCTCGAATATCTGATGAAGAATGCCGGCCAGGTGGTGACCCGCACCATGCTGCTCGAAAACGTCTGGGACTACCACTTCGACCCGCAGACCAACGTCATCGACGTCCATGTCTCGCGCTTGCGCTCGAAGATCGAGAAGGACTACAGCCAGCCGCTGCTGAAGACCATTCGCGGCGCGGGGTACATGATCAAGGATGAGGGATGAGCCGTTTCAAGGTTCTCTTCAAGTCCACCGCAGTCCGCCTTTCGGCACTCTACATCCTGCTTTTCGCCATCTGCGCCGCGACGCTCGTCTTCTATGTGACGGCGATGTCGGAACGGCTGCTGACGGGCCAGATCCGCGACGCCGTCAGGCAGGAGGTGGAGCAGGTGCAGCGCGCCTTTGACACCGGCGGCATGAACCTCCTGCTGCGCACGATGGAGCGGCGTGCCCGCCAGCCGGGCGCCAATCTCTACATCATCGCCGGTCCCTCGGGCGATATTCTCGCCGGCAACGTCGCCTCGGTGCAGCCGGGTGTCTTCGAGGAGATCGGCTGGACCTCCGCGCCCTTCATCTATCAGCGTTATACCGACAGTGGCGTCGAGCGCCGCCACAGGGCGATCGCCAATATCTTCGTGCTCGACAACGGCCTGCGAATATTAATCGGCCGCGACCTCGGCGACCCCGAGCGTTTCCGTCTGCTGGTGCGCCAGGCGCTGATGGTAGCCTTGGCGATCATGGGGCTTGGCGCCATCATCATCTGGTTCGCCATCGGCCGCAACGCGCTGAAACGCATCGACCGCATGTCGGATGCCAGCAAGAAGATCATGGCCGGCGATCTGTCGCAGCGCCTGCCTGTGGGCGGATCGGGCGATGAATTCGACCGGTTGTCGATGTCTTTGAATACCATGCTGGAGCGCATCGAGAAGCTGAACGAGGGCCTGCGGCAAGTCTCCGACAACATCGCCCATGATCTCAAGACGCCGCTGACGCGGCTGCGCAACAAGGCGGCCGATGCGCTCGATATCGCCGATGGCGAGACGCGGCGCACCGCGCTCGAAGGCATCATCTCCGAATCGGACCAACTGATCCGCACCTTCAACGCGTTGTTGATGATCTCCCGCGTCGAGGCCGGATCGGTCGCGGCCGAGATGTCGCCGGTGGAGCTTTCGACCATCGTCTCCGATAGCGCCGAGCTTTACGAACCGGCGGCGGAGGAGGCCGGGCTCGGCCTCAGCTTCAGCATCGAGCCTGATGTCGAGGTCCAGGGCAATCGCGAGCTGATCGGCCAGGCAATCTTCAACCTGCTCGACAATGCCATCAAATATTCCTCTAACACGGAAGGAGCGGGCAAGGTGTCACTGAAGCTTGCCCGCCGCCCGGATGGCATCTGCCTTTCGGTCGCCGACCATGGGCCGGGCGTTCCGGCCGACAGGCGCGACGACGTGGTGAAGCGCTTCGTCCGCCTCGATGAAAGCCGGTCGAAGCCCGGCACAGGGCTCGGGCTTTCGCTGGTGGAGGCCGTGATGGAGCTGCACAACGGCCGGTTGGAACTCTCCGATACCGATCCTGACAAGCCCGAACAGCGCGGATTGACCGTCAGCATGATCTTCCCGGCCAAGGCTGCCTGATGCCTCGATGCCGATGATCGGCTGAATCGCGTATTGGCGGTTTTCCGCCAAGACCCTAGTTTAATGCCGGTCAGGGAGGCGTTCCCGCGATTCTGCGGGGTCGTTTCCCTAGGCGCTAAAGCAGGGAGAGTGCATGCTGACGAAATCGACGCATGGTCTGAAGGATGTCGCCGAAGGGCTGCTGCGTCCGCTGAACCAGACGGAGTTGAAGCTGGCACTGGCCGACCTTCAGGAGGCCGGCAAGAGCGAACCGTCAGTGGCTGCGATGCTGAAGACGGAGAGCCCGCTTCGCGATTTCATCGCGGCCGTGCTGACGCTGTCGCCTTATCTGCGTGAAATCGTCAATCTCGATCCCGCCATCCTCGCTGGCGCCGTCACTGAACCGCTGGAGCCGCAGATCGAGGCGCTGGTCGCCGAGGCGCGGCGCTGCTGGCAAAGGGACGGCGAGGGGGCGGCGCCTTCGGAATCCGTGGTGATGAGCAGGCTGCGCATCATCAAGCGCAAGGTGGCCTTCCTCGTCGCACTCGCAGATCTCGCACGCATCTTCGACGGGCGGGCGACGACGGCCTGGCTGAGCGAGCTTGCCGAAGCTTCGGTTGCCGCCGCGATCGACCATCTGCTGCTGGCGGCGCACGAGGGTGGAAAGCTGCGGCTGCGGGATCTGGCAGCACCGAGCGACGGCTCCGGGCTGATCGTGCTCGGCATGGGCAAACTCGGCGCGTCGGAACTCAACTATTCCTCCGATATCGACCTCGTCGTCGTCTTTGACGAACAGGCGGGCATCGTGCCTGACCCGGATGACGCGATCGAGGTCTTCCCGAGGATGATGCGCCGGTTGGTGCGCATCCTGCAGGAGCGGACAGCGGACGGCTACGTCTTCCGCACCGATCTCAGATTGCGCCCCGATCCCGGTTCGACGCCGCTGGCGATCCCGGTCGATGCGGCGATGATCTATTACGAGGGCAGGGGGCAGAACTGGGAGCGGGCGGCCTTCATCAAGGCGCGCGCCGTTGCCGGCGACCTGGCGGCGGGCGGCGATTTCCTGCGCGGGCTCGCCCCTTTCGTCTTCCGCAAATATCTCGATTACGCGGCGATTGCCGATATCCATTCGATCAAGCGGCAGATCCACGCGCATAAGGGCCATGGTGCGATCGCGGTCAAGGGCCATAACGTCAAGCTCGGCCGCGGCGGCATTCGGGAGATCGAATTCTTCGTCCAGACCCAGCAACTGATCGCCGGCGGTCGCATGCCGGCATTGCGCGGTCGGGCGACGGAGGAGACGCTCGGTGAACTCACCAAGGCGAAATGGATCGACGCGGAAACCCGTGACGAACTGACGGAGGCCTACTGGTTCCTGCGCGATGTCGAGCATCGCATCCAGATGGTGCGCGACGAGCAGACCCACCTGCTGCCGGAAACCGATGCCGACCTGAAGCGCATCGCGTTCATGATGGGCTTTTCCGACACGCCGAGCTTCTCAGAACGGCTGGTCGGCGTGCTGAAGACGGTCGAGCGGCGTTATGCCCACCTCTTCGAACAGGAGAGCAGGCTTTCCACCGATACCGGAAACCTCGTCTTCACCGGCCAGGGTGACGATCCGGACACGCTGGAGACCTTGAAGAAACTCGGCTTCAACAGGCCGTCCGACATTTCCCGCATCATCCGCACCTGGCACTACGGCCGCTACCGCGCCACGCAATCGGTCGAGGCGCGTGAAAGGCTGACGGAGCTGGCGCCGGAGCTCCTGCGGGTCTTCGGCGAAAGCAAGCGCGCCGACGAGGCGCTGCTGCGCTTCGACAGCTTCATCTCCGGTCTTCCCTCCGGCATCCAGCTCTTCTCGCTGCTCGGCAGCAACCCGGCGCTGCTGTCGCTGATCGTCAACATCATGTCCTCAGCACCCCGGCTTGCCGAGGTGATCGCCGCCAAGCCGCATGTCTTCGATGGCATGCTCGATCCCGGGCTGATGGCAGAGCTGCCGACCCGTGATTATCTCGGCGAACGGCTGAAGGGCTCGCTTGCCCAGGCCCGCCACTATGAAGAGGTGCTCGACCGGCTGCGCATCTTCGCCGCCGAGCAGCGCTTCCTGATCGGCATCCGCCTGCTCACCGGCGCGATCAACGGCCAGATGGCGGCGCGCGCCTTCACCCATCTCGCCGACCTCATCATCGCAGCGGCACTCGATGCCGTGATCGGCGAGATGCGGGCCGCGCACGGCGACTATCCCGGCGGGCGCATCGCGGTCGCCGGCATGGGCAAGCTCGGCAGTTTCGAACTGACGGCCGGTTCCGACATCGATCTGATCCTGCTCTATGATTATGATGACACGGCCTCCGAATCCGATGGGCCGAAGCCGCTCGACGCGACCCGTTACTTCACCCGCATCACCCAGAGGCTGATGGCCGCCTTGTCGGCGCCGACCGCCGAAGGTGTGCTCTATGAGGTCGACATGCGGCTGCGCCCATCCGGCAACAAGGGGCCGGTCGCCACCCGTATCAATGCCTTCGGCAAGTATCAGCGCGAAGAGGCATGGACCTGGGAGCATATGGCGCTCAGCCGCGCCCGGCTGATCTGCGGCAATGAGAGCCTGATCGCCGAAGCGGAACTGATCGTCCGGGAGGTGCTGTCGGCCGATCGCGACATTGCCAAGGTGGCGCATGACGTCGCCGAGATGCGCGAACTGATCGACAAGGAAAAGCCGCCGGGCGGTCCATGGGACCTGAAGCAGATCCCCGGCGGCGTCATCGATCTCGAATTCATCGCCCAGTACCTGGCGCTGATCGCTCCGTCCAAAGGTGTCGGCACGCCCGTGAACGGGCTTAGCACTGGCGAGGCCTTGAAGGCCCTTGGCGACCGGTTGATGGCGCCGGCAGATCTCGATACCTGCCTTGAGGCCTTTGCGCTCTATACCGGTCTTTCGCAGTTGATCCGCCTCTGCATTGACGGCCTATTCGATCCCAAGGACGCGCCATCAGGCCTCGTTGAACTCGTCTACCGCGCCGGCGATTGCCCTGATATCAAGACGCTGGAGGGGGAGGTGAAGCGGCTGGCAAAAGCGGTCAGGAAGATATTCCTGAGCATCGTGAAGGCCTGACGGATGTCGTCGCGGAAATATGCAGAGATTGTCCGCGCAGCAATCGCCTGACTGACCGACTTCTCCTATGTTGCCGTTTCAATCGCGGGGAATGGAAAATGAAAACCTTCAATTTTGCACTGGCGCCTGAAAGACTCTGGCAGGCCATCAATCCGTGGACATTTTATCAGCAGGGATCACAGATCGGCTTCGTCAACATTGATCTTGGATCGACGCCGGCGCCCGAAACGGAACAAACGATTCTGGACGAGGTGGGGAGCTATGGTCGGCAGATCGGCCGCATTGGCGATGCGCTTGAGGTGCTGCTGAAACATGTTCCGTTGGAGAACCTTTCACAAGAGGAACAAGACGCCTTGGTCGTACTCAAAGGCCAGCTTGCCGAGATTCGGCAGATAAAGGAAAGGCAGGGGCGAAAGCAGTCCCAGGGTCGCTCGGAAAATCGATGAACGATTTGAAAAGCCAATTGCTAGACGTCGTCCGGAATCCGCAGCGAGATCACCGTACCCACGGCCTCGCGTGAGCGGATCTTCATGCGACCGCCATGCAGTGAGGTCAGCGAGCGGGAAATGGCGAGGCCGAGGCCGGAGCCGCCTTTGCTCTTGGCATACTGGTTCTGCACCTGTTCGAAGGGCTGGCCGATCTTCGCAAGCGCCGAGCGTGGAATGCCGATGCCGGTATCGGCGATGGTGACGACGACGAAGCCGTCGACGCGGCGCGTACGCACCGCGATGCGGCCGCCGCTGTTGGTGAACTTCACCGCATTGGAGAGCAGGTTGAGCAGCACCTGTTTCATCGCCCGGCGGTCGGCCGTCAGCGTCAAGCCGGAGCAGATGCGCTGTTCGATGACGATGTTCTTTTCAGCCGCCGGAATGGCGGTGAAACGCAGGCTTTCCTCGATCAGAGGCACAAGATCGATGCGCTCGCAATGCAGTCTGACGTGGCCGGCCTCGATCTTCGACATGTCGAGAATGTCGTTGATGACGTTGAGCAGATGTTTGCCGCTGTCATGGATATCGCGGGCATATTCGTCGTATTTCAGCGAGCCAAGCGGCCCGAACATCTGGTTCTGCAGGATTTCCGAGAAGCCGAGGATGGCGTTGAGCGGCGTGCGCAGTTCATGCGACATGTTGGCGAGGAATTCCGATTTCGCCTTGTTGGCGGCTTCGGCGCGTTCCTTCTCCGCCTGATAGTTGGCGTTGGCCGTCGAGAGCTCGGCTTTCTGGCTCTCCAGCGTCTGGCGCGAAGCGGAAAGATCGCCGATCGTTGCCATCAGCCGGCGTTCGGATTCGCGCAGCCGCTCCTGATGGCGTTTCATCAGCGTGATGTCGGTTCCGACGGACACCCTGCCACCGTCGCGGGTGCGCCGCTCGTTGATTTGCAGCCAGCGCTCGTCGGCAAGCTGTACTTCCGTCGTCCGCGAATAGCCGGAGCCGTCGGCATCGGAAATCCGCCGCTCGATGACCGGACGGGCGGCGGCGGCATTGACGGTCGAGCGCTCGGTGCCGGGCACAAGCACGCTGTCCGGCAGGCCATAGGCCTGCTGGAAATGCGTGTTGCACATGACGAGGCGATCGTTCTTGTCCCAGAGCACGAAGGCTTCCGAGGTGCATTCGATGGCGTCGGCCAGGCGCTGGTCGGCTTCTGCGTAGCGCTGGGCGAGCCGATGCTGTTCAGTCACGTCCATGGCGATGCCGATCAGGTGCATGCGGCCGGAATTGCTGCGGATCACCTGGGCGCGGGCCCGCATCCAGACATAGTGGCCGCCGGCATGGCGCATGCGGAAGATCTGATCGACCTGGCCGGAAGCGCCCTTGCCGATGGCGCGCGCGATCTCGTAGAGCCCGCCGTCATCGGGATGCATCAGCCGGGCGGCTTCGCCGAAGCCCATCGTCTTGTCGGAGCCCGGCAGGCCGAGCATGTCGTACATCGAGCGCGACCAGAAGAATTCGCGGTTCTCGAAATCGAAATCCCAGAGGCCGCAGCGGCCGCGCGACAGCGCCGTCTCGACGCGCAGGTTCGATTCCAGGAAGATGTCGTCGGCATCGCGGGCGCGCTTCACCTGCGTGTAATAGGCATAGAGGATGACGAGCAGGATCGAGGAGATGCCGGCAAACAGCGTGACGTTGAGCGCCAGCTCCTCGCGCCAGAGCCGGCCGATCTCGTCGAGCGAGGTGGCGGCGACGACATAACCGCCGGCATTGCCCACCAGCGTGATCTCGGCATAATGCGGCACGCCGCCGATCGTCGTTTCGATGACGCCGGCGCGATCGCCGAAGCGCCGGATCGCCGAGACTTCGGGGAAGAAATCACCGACATTGCTGCCCACATGCGAAAGCCCGGCGGTGGTCGCGGCAAAAACCTTGCCGCTTGCCTGCACGAGCAGCACGAAGGCGCCGCTGTCGAGCCGGTCCTGTGGGAGGAATTTGGCGAGGCGGGCCTGCGCCTCGGTCATATCGCCGTTGTCGAAAATGTCGGCCGCATCGGCAAACACGGCAGAGGCGGTCGCCGCCGAAAGGGCGGTGGCATGGCGCGCCGAGGCCTCCAGGCGCCCGTACTCGCTCATCATGCCGAAGAAATGCGAGGCGGCGACGACGAAGAGGAAGGCGACGATCAGCGCCGGAATGGCTCGCTTCAAGACCAGCTCGGCCTTCGGCAGATAACGGAGAAGTGGTTCCGATCTCGCATGACCGGAAAGGCTGTCGCGCCAGGCTTTCAGCCCGTCAAAATCGACACGCAGCCGTCCTTCGGCCACGGTTGCCCGCCGCACGTCCATCATCTCTTCGCCTTGTCCCTCGTGTGATTCGCGCGCCGCTCGCTCGAACCTGACCTAGAGAATCATGGGTGATTCGCCTTGTCCAGAGGCAAAGGTAAAAATCCGTTAACTATTTATAATTTCGAGTTTTTCCAGGTGATTCGACGTGCTGGGCGACCGGCCGCCGAATTTTTCGGGACGGCCGGTCGAAGCAAATCACCCTTTAAGTGTGCGCTCGACGATATCGCGCACGTCGGTCGAAAGAGCGGCGGCCCGCTCGATCTCGATGAGGGCCGAGCGGGCGTGATCGGCACGCGTCGGTTCCAGCGAGCGCCAGGAGCGCATCGAGGTGAGGATGCGGGCGGCAAGCTGCGGGTTGCGCTGGTCGATATCGAGAATCTGCTCGGCGAGGAAACGATAGCCTTCGCCGTCGGCGCGGCCGAATCCGGTCGGATTGGCAAAGGCGAAGGTGCCGACCAGTGCCCGCATCCGGTTGGGATTGGTCCGCTTGAAGAGCGGATCGTCCATCAGGCCGCGGACACGGCCCAGGGTCTTTGCACCCGGAATGCCGGCCTGGATCGCTAACCATTTGTCGATGACGAGCGCATTTTCCGCGAAGCGGTCACGGAAGGTGGCGAGCGCCTCGCGCGTCTCGGCGCTATCGGGGAAACGATGGGCGAGGATCGTCAGCGCATGGCTGAGATCGGTCATGTTGTTGGCCGCATCGAAGGCGGACTTGGCGCGCGCCGGCGTCTGTTCGGCATGTGAGAGATAGGTGAGGGCGGTATTGCGCAGCGCGCGCAGGCCGGCGCTCTTCGCATCCGGGCTGAAATCGCCTGATGCCGTCATCGCCGCGTAGAGGCCGGTAAAGACGTCCTTTCCAGTATCGGCGATCTGTTTCAGGATCGCCTGCCGGCCGGCATGGATGGCATCGGGATCGTTGTTGCCGCCGAGTTCGCGGGCGATATCGGATTCGCTCGGCAGAGCCAGTGCCTGGGCACGGAAGGCAGGCTCGAGGCTCTCGTCGGCGGCGGCCGCGATCAGCGTCTCGACGAAGGTCGCCTCGCTGACAACAGGCTTGCCCTCGCGGGCGTCACGAGCCGCTTTCAGGAGGTTCGGCAGCGCCAGATCGGTCAGCGCCTGCCAGCGGGCGAAATGATCGGTCTCATGGCGCGCGAGGCGGGCGAGATCGGCTGGGCTCTGATCGAAATGCAGGTTGATCGGCGCCGAGAAGCTGCGGTTGATCGAAACGACCGGCCGCGTGCCAATGCCATGGAACACGGCCGTCTGTGTGCGGCCAGTGAGATGCAGCACCTCGCCGGTATATTCCGCGCCGTCGACCGCAGTCGGTTCGATCTTGCCGCCGTTTTCGCCAAACAGCGCGAGGCTGAGCGGAATATGCATCGGCTCCTTGCTCGGTTGGCCGGGCGTTGCCGGGATCATCTGTTCGAGCGACAGGGTGAAGCTGCTGGCCGCCGCATCATAGCTGCCCGATGCGGTGACGAGCGGCGTGCCGGCCTGATGGTACCAGAGCGAGAATTGGCTGAGGTCGCGCCCGCTTGCATCTTCGAAGCATTTGACGAAATCCTCGATCGTCACGGCCTGGCCGTCGTGGCGGTCGAAATAGAGGTCCATGCCTTTCTTGAAGCCGTCCTTGCCGAGCAGTGTCGCGATCATGCGCGTAACTTCGCTGCCCTTTTCGTAGACGGTCGTCGTGTAGAAATTATTGATCTCGCGATATTTCGTCGGCCGCACCGGGTGAGCGAGCGGGCCGCCATCTTCCGGGAACTGCTCCGATTTCAGGTGGCGCACTTCGGCGATGCGCTTGACGGCGCGCGAGCGCTGGTCGGACGAGAATTCGTGGTCGCGATAGACCGTCAGGCCTTCCTTGAGGCACAGCTGGAACCAGTCGCGGCAGGTGATGCGGTTGCCGGTCCAGTTGTGGAAATATTCATGCGCGATGATCGCCTCGATATTGGCATAGTCGGCATCGGTCGCGATCTCGGGATCGGCAAGGACGTATTTGTCGTTGAAGACGTTGAGGCCCTTGTTCTCCATCGCGCCCATGTTGAAATCCGAGACGGCGACGATCATGAAGATATCGAGGTCGTATTCGCGGCCGAACCTCTCTTCATCCCACTTCATCGAGCGTTTCAGCGCGTCCATGGCATAGGCTGCGCGCGGCTCTTTGCCGTGCTCGACATAGATCTTCAGCACCACCTCGCGGCCGGACATGGTCGTGAACGTGTCTTCGACGACGCCGAGATCGCCGGCGACGAGCGCGAAGAGATAGCTCGGCTTCGGATGCGGATCGAACCAGGCGGCGAAATGTTTGCCGGGGCCGTAGCCGGCGCCGCCGAGGAAGTTGCCGTTCGACAAAAGCAGCGGGTTGGCGTCCTTGTCGGCAATGATGTTGACAGTGAACGGCGCAAGCACGTCGGGCCGGTCGGGGAAATAGGTGATGCGGCGGAACCCCTCCGCCTCGCACTGCGTGCAGTAGATGCCGCCGGTGCGGTAAAGGCCCATCAGCTTGGTATTGGCCTCAGGATTGATGATGGTGGTGATTGTCAATTCGAAGGGCGCGCTCTCCGGCAGGTCGCGCACCGTCAGGCTTTCCGGTGTTGCGTCGTAACGCGAAGGGTCCAGCTCCACCTGGTCGAACAGCAGCCCCGACAACGTCAGTTCGTCGCCGTCGAGAACGATCGGCGCTGTCGGATCGGCGCCCGGGCGACGATGAAAGATCAGACGCGCCTCGACCTTTGTCTCCGTCGGGTCGAGTTCGAAAGTGAGGTCCACGCGTTCCAGCACGAAGTCGGTGGGACGGTAATCTGCCAGATGAATGACCTGGCCGGTATCTGTTCGCATGGTGTTTCCTGAAGACCGTTATTGGACAACCGCGGAATACAGAGGCGGGCGCACTCTGCCATAAATTTTGCCGGGCATGATTACATTAAAGTCTGAACTAAACTTAAAGCAAATTGCCCGCGAACGCCAAGTTCGCGGGCAAAATATCTTATTGGCAACGGATGAACACGGCCACAGGGAGATGGGCACTACTTCAGATTGAGTGCCGCCTTGATCGTCGCGTCGTTTTCCGTCTGCTGCACGACGACGCCGTACCAGCCGAGCCCGTCGTAATCCTCGTAGCCGAGGGTGCGCGCGAAGGCGACGATCGAGCCGTTATTGTCGTAGTAGCTGCCTTTCGCCTGGCCGGACGGGTTGGCGAGCGCGAAATGGGAAAAGAGCAAGGTGGGATTGGTGGTGGCGATGACCCGGCTCTTGCCGTCGAGCAGCATGACAGTCGTTCTTTCCGCCAACTGCGGCGGCAGGTTGGCCTCCTTCTCGACGATCGCCTGGCCCTGGTTCTGCCAGTCGAAATAGACGCCGAGCGTGCCGATCAGCCGCCCGTCGAGCTTGCCCCCTTCGCGGATGCCTGTGGCATAAACGAGCGCATGCCTGTTGTCGTGCAGCGGGCTCGCTTTGACGTCGTCAACGATATACGCGTCGCCGGAGGAGCAGGCCGACGCCGTCCGGAACCACGGATCGCCGGCAAGGCTCGTGCCTGCGATCTTGCGCTGGAACTTGGGATTGGCGGATGCGATCACCTTGCCCGAGAGATCGGTCATGACGAGATCGAGATAGACGGTGTAGAAGCGGTTGATGGCGCCGAGACGCTCCGCCGCAAAGGCTACGGTTTCCCGGCCCGGTTCCTGCAGTGCCTGCCAGAGTGCCGGGTCCGTCGCCCACCAGCGCACATCGGCCGTGCGTTCGAAAAGGTTGCGGACGATGAGCTGCACCAGTGTCTGCGCCAGATCGGTAAGGCGAACGCCCTCCATCTCCTCGACCAGCGAATCCGCCATGGCGCGGCTGAGGCCGATGCGGCCAAGCACGTTGCTCTCGAACCTGCCGGTAATGTCGGTTGCAATCTGCGCCAGCCGCTGCACCTCGTTGGCAACGACAGCGAAGCCCTTTCCGGTCTCGCCGGCTCTGGCTGCCTCGATCAGCGCATTGATCGCCAGCAGCTTAATCTGCTTGACGATATTGGTGTTGTCGGCGCTGAAGCGCTCGAGATCGGTGCTGATGCCGTCCGTGACGACGCGCATGGACCGCGGTGTCGCATTCTGCGACTGGGCAATGGTTTCGGCGCTAAGCGGCTTCATCAAAAGGATCCTGGAAGGAGCGGGCAATTGTTTGTGTGGTGAAGAAAATTTCGAGATCAGCGATAAAAAACGATGCTTGCCTATGGTTTTCAATTGGTTAACGGCTGGCCCCGCGAGATGAACATTTTCGGGGTGAATCGCTGAAAACGAGAAATTTCAGAGCGGTGGCGCATAAGCAGCACGGTTGAGCCTGCCGCTGACGGCGTTTCTGTGATTCTCTGATGTTGCTTGCGGTTTTTTCGCCAATCGGTTTTTTCTTTCGCTACGATGGGAGACGTCACCCGCTGCGTTCCCGAGTCGAACGCGTCCCCCCGTTCCGCTTGAGCAGTATTAAGAGCCAGGATCATGCACTCGGTTCTCAGAAACCCGATGAGAGGCATTGCGCTGAAAGTCTCGTCGGTCGTGGTCTTCCTGGCCATGCAGACCTTCATCAAGCTGGCCGGCTCAGACATCCCGCCCGGTCAGGTCACCTTCTGCAGGTCGTTCTTCGCGCTCTTCCCGATCATGGCCTATCTCGCCTATAACAGGCAGCTGCGCGCCGCCTTCTACACGGCCAACCCAATCGGTCACCTGAAGCGCGGCACGATCGGCATCTTGTCGATGGCTTTCGGTTTCTATGGCCTGCTGCATCTGCCGCTGCCGGAGGCGATCGCGCTCGGCTACGCGTTGCCGCTCGTCGCCGTCATCTTCGCTGCCGTTTTTCTCGGCGAGACCGTGCGCATCTATCGCTGGAGCGCCGTCCTGGTCGGCATCGTCGGCGTCGCCATCGTTTCCTGGCCGAAACTCACGCTGTTTCGCGACGGCGGCATGGAAGCAGAACAGGCCGTCGGCGCACTCTGCGTGCTGCTCTCGGCCGTTCTCGGCGGCATGGCGATGATCCAGGTGCGCCGCCTCGTCGAGGAAGAGAAGACGGCGACGATCGTGCTGTATTTCTCGATCACCGCCTCGGTCTTCTCGCTGGCTTCTGTTCCCTTCGGCTGGCTCATCCTGCCATGGCCGACAGCGCTCTGTCTGATCGCCGCCGGTTTTTGCGGCGGCGTCGCGCAGATCCTGCTGACGGAAAGTTACCGCCATGCCGACGTCTCCACCATCGCGCCGTTCGAATATACGTCGATCCTGCTCGGCGGTATCGTCGCCTATTTTGTCTTCGGCGACGTGCCGAGCGTTACCATGCTGATTGGCACCGTCATCGTCATCGCCGCCGGCATCTTCATCATCTTTCGCGAGCATCAGTTGGGCATCGAGCAGAGAGAGGCGCGCAAGGCCACGACGCCGCAAGCCTGACGCGGCAAGCGTATGATATAGAAGGTTTTAACGCGGCGATTGCGGTGGGTTGAAACTTGCGCTCACAGGGTGAAAAGAATGGTGAATTCTTGGGATACCGCCGGCCTGTGGAATATGATTGTTGAACATGAGAGAGTATCATTTATTCCAAGCTGTGCATGTCTGAATGGCCGCTGATGCCGGAGGGGCTCTGGGTGTCGTTGCTCCGAACGCTGGCCGGCGAGCGGAGGTGGAGAAAAGCATAATGGCATTCACAGCGGAGCAATTGGTGGGGAACTCTTCCTTTCTGATGAGCATTCGCTTTTTGGCTGGGCAGATGCGCGGCATGTTTGATGCTGGTCCGCGGTTGGCGCGACTGCTCGCCTCGCATCAGCGCTGGCTTCTGACCCAGACTGCCTATGCCCTCCACCTGGAATATGATCCGCGCGACCCGACGTCGGGTTTCACCGCCGTGCGGCTGACCGGGCGCATCACCGCGCACAAGGTGGCGAGCCGCAACACCGTGCTCGCCTTCATCGAGGAACTCTATACCTACCGCTTCATAACTCACACGCCCGGCGACGAGCGGCGGCGGCCACGTCATTTCGAACCGGCCGACGTCAGCCATCAGGGGATGTTTGCCTGGATTTTCTCCAATCTCGGCGCCCTCGACCTGCTCGACGGCGGTCAAAGGGCAGTGTTTTTTCAGGCAAATCCATCACTGATGCGGCTCATTCAGCCGCGCATTGCCCGCCATTGCCTCGAAGATGCCGCCTGGCGCGAACCGCCGGAGCAGGTGGCGCTGTTCCTCTGGACGGAAGCCGGCGGCCTCGTCGTCGACAACTTCATCGCCCGGATGGATTTGGAAAGCAGCGAGCCGGGGAGGCTGTCTGTCGGCCGTGTCGAAACCCGTGCGCTCGCTGCCGATTTCATGATGTCGCGCACCCATCTGCAGCGGCTGCTGGCAAAAGCGGCGCAACGCGGCTGCGTCGGCTGGTATGACGAGCCGCGCAAGACGCACCTATGGATATCGCGGGATTTCGTCGAGGAATATTGCGCTTGGCAGGCGGTCAAGTTCGCCTATGTCGACGAAGCCTTCGAATGGGCGAAGGCCCAGATCGACGAGATGGCCATCTGATTAGAGCAATTCCAGTAAAAGTGCGCAGTGGTTTTGCGTCCGGAATGCGCGAAAACAAGGAGATAGAGCATTTCCGTGACTCGGAAAAACGGAATTGCTCTAGAGAACGATCGCCGCTGTACCTGCGCCATTGCGCGTTCCGGCATCGGCCGGCTTGACCGAAAGCTCGCGCTCATATTCCCGCGCGGCGCAGACGGCAACGCGGATATGCTCGAATGTTTCGATGTTGCGCAGAAGCGATATCAGGATCGTCGACATGTTGGGGTACTCTTGAGACGAAGGGCAGGCGAAGCGCCTACAGCGCTGCGCGTCTTTTAAGACGCGCAAAGGACGCTGCGACACGTTGAATTCCTGCTCAATATTGCTGGAAGTCCGAAAAAATGGCGTTCGGGCGCGCCGTGCGGCTGTTGATGCCGGTGCCGCGGGCAATCATCTGTTCGTTCGTGGCAAAGCCGAAACGGCTGTAGCCTTGAGTGGAACGAACCTGGTCGCCGGCGAGGCGAAGGGTTTCAAACCCGCTATGGATAGGACGAAAACGCTTGTTCATGGCCTTGGTTCCTGTGATTCCTCCCAAGACACAGCTGATATTGCGATGCAACATAGATTCCGCAATGCATCACGGCGGGATGCAGCCATGCGAAAATCGCATAGATTGATTCACAAATTATTCAACTTTGGCTAATTTCTAAGCAAAGAGAGGGACTTAAGCTTCGCTTGAAAGGCGAGCAGGTCATTCCAGGCCAGCCGCTTGTTTACAGGTGCGGTTAACAGATCCTGCGGATGCAGGCTGGCTATGGCAGGAATGACACAGTCCGCAACGCCAATCTCTTTCCAATGGCCGCGCAGGCCGTGAATCGTATCGCTTTCGCCGAAGAAGAAGCGCGCCGAAAAATTGCCCAGCAGCAGGATCGCCTTGGGTTCGGCAAGCGCGATCTGCCGCTCGATGAAGGGGCGGCAGATGTCCATTTCCGCCGCCGAGGGCGCACGATTGCCAGGTGGTCGCCAGGGGATGACCTGCGTCAACAGAATGGCTGAGCGCGTCAGCCCGATCGCCGTCAGCATCTTGTCGAACAGCTGGCCGGATTTTCCCGAGAAGGGCACACCCTCGCGATCGTCTTCGGCGCTCGGCGCCGAGCCGATCACCATGATCCCGCTTTCGGCATTGCCGCTGGCAAAGATGGTCGAGCGGGCACTGTGCTTGAGGTTGCAGCCGTTGAAAGATTCGATCGCGGTCTTGAGCTCACTGAGCGATCGCGCGGTTTCGGCGACGAAGCGCGCCTGCTGCACCGCCTCGCCATCCGGGATCGCCGGTTGCGGGCTGGAAGATGCACGTTCGGCAGGCGCCGGGCGTGCCGCTGTATTCGGACGCGGCGGTACCTGGCCTGGGGCAGGGCGTTCCCCAGCGGCAGGACGTTGCGGC